>NZ_CALJRX010000069.1 GCF_937976265.1 uncultured Haemophilus sp. | reverse complement strand
CTTTATTTTGACCGCACTTTCCTTTGTGATGGTTAAGCGTTACACCCGAAAACTCGGCCAACAAACGGAATTTCAGCCTGTTTTGTTGAGGGTACTATCCTAAATTTAGCTCCCTATTAATCGTAATAGGTAATGTATTCTGCATTTTTAGTAATACGAGTACCCGCTTTTCCTTTAACAACATCTACAATATCCGAAAGAGAGCCGATTATTGCATCTTTACCCGTATTACGCACAAAATTGACTGCGGCTTGAACTTTTGGTCCCATTGAACCAGCAGCAAAGTTAAGTTTTTCCATTTCTTCCGGAGAAGCTACCGCAATGGCTTTTTGTGTTGGTTTGCCCCAATCAATAAATGTTGCAGAAACATCGGTAGCAATAACAAAGAGATCTGCTTCTAAATTTTCTGCAAGTAATGCAGAACATAGATCTTTATCGATTACAGCCTCAACCCCTTGTAAATTATGTTGCTCATCATAATAAGTTGGGATACCACCACCACCTGCACAAATCACAATACTCCCTTTTTCTAATAACCATTTTACTGGTCGAATCTCGAATATACGTTTAGGTAACGGACTTGGTACAACTCGACGGTATTTATCTCCATCTTGTGCAATAGACCAATTTTTCTCTTTTGCTAAACGCTCTGCTTCTTCTTTAGAATAAACAGGACCAATTGGTTTAGTCGGATTTTTAAAAGCTGGATCATTGATATCTACTTCAACTTGAGAGATTAATGTCGCCAACGGAACCTCAAAAGGAACAAAATTACCCAATTCTTGTTGAATCATATATCCAATCATACCGATAGATTCAGCACCCAAAACATCTAATGGATAAACTGGTACATCCTTATAAGCCGCCCCTTGTAAAGCGAGCAACCCAACTTGAGGGCCATTACCATGAGCGATCACTAATTCATTGTTTAGATAAATTTTAGCAATTTGCTCACAAGCAATACGAACATTTTTTCGTTGATTTTCTGCAGTTAATGGCTCCCCCCGGCGTAATAGAGCATTACCACCTAGT
Source organism: uncultured Haemophilus sp. (assembly GCF_937976265.1). Taxonomy (GTDB): domain Bacteria; phylum Pseudomonadota; class Gammaproteobacteria; order Enterobacterales; family Pasteurellaceae; genus Haemophilus_D. Next base: position 4,414 of record NZ_CALJRX010000069.1, on the reverse strand, counting down.
GCAATAACAATTCTCATAATCTCTCCTAAGCTAAACTCGCTACCATGACTGCTTTAATCGTATGCATACGGTTTTCAGCTTGTTCAAAAGCAATATTCATCGGTGACTCAAACACATCTTCAGTCACCTCAATACCATTTGCTAAAACTGGGTATTTTTCAGCAATTTGACGACCCACTTTGGTTTCGCTATTATGGAACGCAGGTAAACAGTGCATGAATTTCACATTAGGATTACCAGTTCGCTTCATTAATTCCGGTGTAACTTGGTACGGCAACAATAGTTGAATTCGATCACCCCATGTTTCCAATGGTTCACCCATTGAAACCCAAACGTCGGTATGTACAAAGTCAACACCTTTCACTGCTTTATCAATATCGTCAGTAACTGTGATTCTTGCTCTACTTTGTTTAGCAAAGCCTTCACATAATTCTACTAATTCAGCATCTGGTAATAATGCTTTAGGACCACAAATACGGACATCCATACCTAATTTGGCACCAATCAACAATAAAGAGCTACCCATATTGTTGCGAGCATCACCAATATATACATAGCTAATTTCACTTAGTGGCTTGTCACAATTTTCAATCATAGTAAGCACATCTGCTAGCATTTGTGTAGGATGGAATTCATCTGTTAAACCATTAAATACTGGCACACCGGCATAATCCGCAAGCTCTTGAACAATACTTTGCTTAAAACCACGATATTCTATTGCATCGTACATTCTTCCAAGTACTCGCGCTGTATCTTTCATACTTTCTTTATGTCCGATTTGAGAGGAGTTTGGATCGATATAAGTTACTCGAGCACCTTGGTCATAGGCAGCGACTTCAAAAGCACAACGAGTACGCGTTGAGGTTTTTTCAAAAATTAATGCGATATTTTTACCTTGCAGTTTAGGTTGCTCAGTTCCCGCATATTTCGCTCGTTTTAAATCGCGGGATAAATCTAGTAAGTACTTAATTTCACGTTCTGAATGATTAACAAGACTTAAGAGGTGTCTATTTCTAAGATTGAAAGCCATAACAATCTCCTTATTTTATATCATTAATAAAAGATGGATATTCATTCTACTTAACGGTAAATAACTCAATTCTAAAAAACAAGTTAAATCTGATATTTTATTTTTGCCTCAAACGTAAAGTTTTGCAACTAAATTCAATCTTTATTTTGTGATGCACATCACACTTCATATCAGAACTTTATATTGTGCTTTCTTTATATGCAAAAGAGATTTAAAATCCCGTCGATTCTCATATAACAGGAGTTAATATGATCAACAGAAGAGATTTCATCCAGCTTGGCGCAAGTAGCATTTTAGCCTTAAGTGCGAGCCGTTTTGCTTTTGCGAAAAGTGACACACAAGTCGATTTACGTATTGTAGCAACAACCGATATTCACAGTTTTTTAACTGACTTCGATTACTACAAAGATGCACCTACTGAGAAATTCGGTTTTACCCGTGCAGCAAGCTTGATTCGTCAAGCTCGTCAAGAGGTGAAAAATAGCGTTTTAGTTGATAACGGTGACTTAATTCAAGGTAACCCAATTGCTGACTATCAAGCAGCGAAAGGTCATAAAGAAGGCAAACCAAACCCAGCTGTGGACAGCTTAAATGCGATGCATTATGAAGTGGGCACATTAGGTAACCACGAATTTAACTATGGCTTAGATTATTTAGCCGATGCGATTAAACAAGCGAAATTCCCTATCATCAATGCCAACGTAGTGAAAGTTGGTACTGAAGAGCCCTATTTCACGCCTTATGTGATTCAAACGAAAGAAGTGGTGGATAGCCAAGGTAAAACCCATAAACTCAACATCGGTTATATCGGTTTTGTGCCACCACAAATTATGGTGTGGGATAAAGCAAATTTACAAGGCAAAGTTGAAACACGCGATATCGTGAAAACCGCACAAAAATATGTGCCAGAAATGAAACAAAAAGGCGCCGATATTATTGTGGCACTTGCGCACACTGGCCCATCTGATGAACCATATCAAGAAGGCGCAGAGAACTCAGCATTCTACCTTGCTGATGTACCACACATTGATGTGATCGTTTTCGGTCACTCTCACCGTTTATTCCCGAACAAAGAGTTCGCAAAATCACCAAATGCAGATATTGCTAAAGGTACCGTAAAAGGTGTGCCTGGAAGTATGGCTGGCTACTGGGCAAACAACATCAGTGTAATCGACTTAACCCTTGCTCAACACAACGGCAAATGGTTAGTGGCTGATGGTAAAGCGGCACTTCGCCCAATTTACGATGCTGAAAACAAAAAAGCGACCACAGAAAGTGATGCAGAATTGACCGCACTTTTAAAACCTGTGCATGAAGCCACCCGTGAATTCGTGGCACAGCCAATCGGTAAAGCTACCGATAACATGTACAGCTACTTAGCGTTAGTACAAGATGACCCAACCATTCAAATTGTGAACCAAGCACAAAAAGCTTACGTTGAAAAAGTGGCACCAAGTGTTGCAGCAATGGCAGGCTTACCAATTTTAAGTGCAGGCGCACCATTTAAAGCGGGTGGACGTAAAAATGACCCTACTGGCTATACAGAAGTGAACAAAGGTGAATTAACCTTCCGTAACGCAGCAGACTTATACCTCTATCCAAACACCTTAGTTGTGGTGAAAGCAACCGGTGAAGAACTGAAAGAATGGTTGGAATGTAGCGCAGGTATGTTTAAACAAATCGATCCTGCAAGCGACAAACCACAATCTTTAATCGACTGGGAAGGTTTCCGTACTTATAACTATGATGTGATTGACGGCGTAAATTATGAATTCGACCTCACTCAACCCGCGCGTTATGACGGCGAATGTAAATTGATTAACCCGAACTCACATCGTGTAGTGAATTTAACTTACCAAGGTAAACCGGTTGATCCAAAAGCAGAATTCTTAATTGCGACTAACAACTATCGTGCTTACGGTAATAAATTCCCAGGCACGGGCGATGCACACATCGTTTACGCTTCTCCTGATGAAAACCGCCAAATCCTTGCGGATTACATCAAAGCAGAAAGTGAAAAACATGGCCATGTAAACCCAAGTGCGGATAAAAACTGGCGTTTTGCACCGATTAAAGGTAACGATAAATTAGACGTGCGTTTTGAAACCTCGCCAAGCGAACAAGCGGCAAAATTTATTCAAGACAATGCGCAATACCCAATGAAGAAAGTCGGCACCGATGAAGTGGGCTTTGCGGTATATCAAATCGATTTATCGAAATAACAAAAAAGGGCGTGCTCAGCACGCCCTACTTATTTCAAAGTGCGGTCAATTTTGACCTTATTTTTCTTCTTTTGGAAGTCTGATTAAGGAAAAGATCAAGCCGCCCCAAATCACTAAAAGCGCCACAATCATCATTGTAATTGCAATACTCGTCATCTTTATTCTCCTTTTTCTTCAAGCTTGAAGTTGACTTCATTTTTCCATTTTAAACGAGAAAGAATGAATGAAACGACCACTAGCGAAATTGCCATGCCCCAACCAAAGATATTTACAAACCAGCTTGGATAGCCTTCATAACCTTCAGTAAATACTTTCGCACCCTCACTAAATAACATAAAGGCAAGAATACCGGTGGTGATGACAATGCATAAACGCCATAGGAAACCCACTTTGAATGAAGAACTTTGGTTTAAGTGGTTGCCTAATAAGCCTAGTTTTTCATTTGCTACAATCACAATTAATGAAACAAATGCCACTGCAACAATACCAAAGTAGTTCACAAATTTATCGAATACATCAAGCATTGGTAAGCCGGTTGTCGTACCAAATAAAATAACTGACACCACCATCATTGGTAAACCAACAACAAAGGTCGCTTTTGCTCGACGCAAACGGAGTTTATCTTGAATTGCTGAAATGATTACTTCAATAACAGAGATAAATGAGGTTAATGCCGCAAAGGTTAATGAACCAAAGAACAATACCCCTAATACTTCACCGAATGGTGCTTTGTTAATAATAGTTGGGAATGCAAAGAAAGCTAAACCAATACCGCCTTTTGCCACTTCGCTCACCTCTACGCCTTGTGCGGTTGCAATGAAGCCTAATGCCGCAAATACACCGATACCGGCAAGCACTTCAAAGCTTGAGTTCGCAAAACCAACAACCAAGCCGCTACCTGTTAAATCAGAATCTTTCTTCAAGTACGATGCATACGTGATCATAATCCCGAAACAGATGGAAAGAGAGAAGAAGATTTGACCATAAGCCGCAATCCACACGCTTGGGTTAGATAGTTTTGACCAGTCTGGTGTAAATAGTGCGTTCAAGCCTTTTTCTGCACCCGGTAGGAATAAAGAATAAACAACCAACGCCACAAACATCACCACTAAAACAGGCATTAAGATGTCTGCAGATTTAGAAATCCCTTTTTGAATACCTA
>NZ_CALJRX010000068.1 GCF_937976265.1 uncultured Haemophilus sp. | reverse complement strand
GTTGATAGAAATTATCTAAGCCTTTTGCAAAAATTAAATTCGCACAAAGAAGTAAGCTAATCGGAATTTCTGGATATTTTGACCGCACTTTAGCGAGCAATTTAAAGCTATCTTCTGTGCTATGTCCGGCATTAAGTGCACGGTTATTAGCAGCTTGGATAACGGGACCGTCTAATAGTGGATCAGAAAATGGAAAACCTAATTCCAACGCATCTGCGCCATTTTCGACTAAAGTGCAAATAATCTCAAAAGAGCGATCAAATGTTGGATCGCATAATGTCACGAAAGGTACAAAAGCCCCTTCTTTTTTCGCTGCAAGTTCTGCAAATTTAGTTTCAAAACGGCTCATTATTGCATTCCTTTTTCTTTTAAAACTTTATCAACGGTGAAAATATCTTTATCACCACGACCAGAGAGATTCACCACTAAAATTTGTTCTTTATTCGGTTCTTGATGAATCATTTTTAACGCGTGCGCTAATGCATGAGAACTTTCCAATGCAGGAATAATCCCTTCATGTTTTGCTAATTCTTGGAAAGCGTTTAACGCTTCATCATCTGTAATGCTTGGGTATTCTGCGCGACCAATACTTTGCAAGTAAGCATGTTGAGGGCCTACAGAAGGGAAGTCTAATCCAGCAGAAATAGAGTAGGATTCTTCTACTTGACCATCTTCAGTTTGCATTAAAGGTGATTTCATACCGAAATAAATGCCGACTTTTGCATGACCTAATGGCGCACCATGTTCACCACTTTCAATGCCATGACCTGCAGGTTCCACACCAATTAAGCGTACACCTTTTTCATCAATAAAATCAGTAAACATACCAATCGCATTCGAGCCGCCACCGACTGCAGCAATGACAGCATCCGGTAAGCGTCCTTCTTTTTCTAAAATTTGACGTTTAGTTTCTTCACCAATCATTTTTTGGAATTCACGTACAATTGTTGGGAATGGATGAGGACCTGCTGCGGTACCCAATAAATAATGGGTGTTTTCATAGTTGGCTGACCAATCACGCATGGCTTCACAACACGCATCTTTCAATGAGCAAGAACCTTTTTGTACAGGAATTACTTCAGCACCCATTAAACGCATGCGGAAGACGTTTGGTGATTGGCGTTCTACGTCTTTTGCGCCCATATAAACACGACAAGGCATATCTAACATCGCACAAGCAAGGGCTGTTGCCACGCCATGTTGGCCTGCACCGGTTTCGGCGATAATACGCGTTTTACCCATGCGTTTCGCTAATAAAATTTGACCTAATACTTGGTTGGTTTTATGGGCACCACCGTGAAGTAAATCTTCACGTTTTAAATAAATTTTTGCTTTTGTGCCTTTGGTTAAATTACGGCAAAGGGTAAGAGCAGTTGGTCTGCCCGCATAATTTTTAAGTAAATCTTGAAATTCACGTTGGAATTCAGGATCGTCTTTTGCTTCAACAAAGGCTTTTTCTAGCTGTTGTAGTACCGGTACGAGAATTTCCGGTACATACATTCCGCCAAATTCACCGAAATAAGGATTTAAAAGGGTTTCTGACATAATATTTCCTTGTTATTTTTGAATTCTTGCGACATTAAGTGGTGCAAAGGTTTGTGCAGTAGGCATCACTTCAATGCGATTAATATTGACATGTTCAGGTTGTTGATTGAGCCATAACACAATATTAGCAATATCTTGTGGGCTGACATATTCTACATTTTCATAGAGTTTTTCTGCTCGGGCATCGTCACCTTTAAAGCGAACATTAGAAAATTCAGTTCCACCACAAAGACCTGGTTCAATATTAGAAACGCGAATTTGTGTACCTGCAAGATCGGCACGAAGATTTAAACTAAATTGTTTGATAAAAGCTTTAGTACCACCGTATATATTGCCACCTGGATAAGGATAAGTACCTGCAATTGAGCCTAAATTAATAATATGACCTGAATTGCGTTCTACCATTTGTGGTAATACAAGACGGGTGATGGTGACGAGACCTTTAATATTGGTATCAATCATTTGCATCCAATCGTCTAAATTCGCTTTATCAGCACTTTCTAAGCCTAATGCTAATCCTGCATTATTCACTAATAAATCAATAGATTGCCAACTAGTGGGAAGGGAATGGAAAGCATCTTCTGTTGCTTGGCGATCTGAAATATCAAAGGCAAGAAAGTGGAAGTTTTCACCTAATTCTTGTTGTAATTGTTCTAAACGAGCTACGCGGCGCCCTGTGCCAATTACACGATAACCATTTTCAATAAGTGTGCGACAAATTGCCGCACCAAATCCGGCAGTTGCGCCGGTTACTAACGCTGTTCTTTGCATAATGCTTCCCCTTAGCAATCAGATTAATTTGACAAAATCGTCTTAAAAACTGACCGCACTTTTTCGCTATCTTTCACGCCTGCAGTCATTTCTACACCAGAATTGAGATCCACCCCTAAGCAACCTTGCTTAATGGCTTGTTCAATATTGTCAGGTGAAATGCCACCAGCCAAAATGATTTTATGTTTCAAGTTTTCAGGAATGAGTGACCAATTAAAGGTTTTTCCTGTGCCGCCTTGTTGGTTTGCTGTTTGGCTATCAAAAATATAGCGTGCGATATTTAAATCATCCGTAAAATCAACCGCACTTTGTGCTTCAGTATTCACCGAAATGGCTTTCCAAATTTGTATTTCTTCAGGTAGTTGGTGACGAAGTGCGGTAATATATTCAGCGGTTTCTGAACCGTGTAGCTGAACAGCATAAAGCTGTAATTGTTTAGCGATTTTTACAATAAAATCAATTTCTTGATTCTGGAACACGCCCACAAAACGAAGTGGTGATGCTGTCACTAATTCTTGGGCTTGACGTAGGCTCACACAGCGTTTTGAATGTTCGACGAAAATTAAGCCGCCGTATAATGCCCCGTTTGCGTAAACCTCTTTGACATCTTGCGTGCGAGTTAAACCGCATACTTTATTTTCTCCAAAAATCACTTCACGCACAGCATTATTTAAATCTGCACTGCCCATTAGGCTGCTGCCGATTAAAAAGCCATGTGCCACTTTTTGCAAATCACGAATTTGGCTGTGATTATAAATCCCCGATTCGCTGATAATACGTGCATCAGCAGGAATGCGATCGGCATATTTTTGTGTGAGTTCTACTACGCGGTTTAAATCAACGGTGAGATCGTGAAGATTACGATTGTTAACACCGATAATTTTTGCACCTAATGCAAGGGCTCGCTCAAACTCTTCTTCGTTGCTGGTTTCCGTCAATACGCCCATGCCGAGAGAATGCGCCAGATCAGCCAGTACGTGATAGGTTTCATCATTCACCACTGAAAGCATCAATAAAATAGCATCAGCTTGATAGTAGCGCGCAAGATACACCTGATATTCGCTGATCATAAAATCTTTGCACAATACAGGTTGTGAGACAACGTCACGTACTTGTGGCAAATAGTCAAACTTGCCTTGGAAGTATTTCTCATCCGTTAGCACAGAAACAGCTGACGCATAATGTTTATACACATTGGCGATTTCGTCTAAATTAAATTCATCACGAATTAATCCTTTAGAAGGTGAAGCTTTCTTACATTCCAAAATATAAGCGGGCTTTTGATGGGTGCCTTTAGCCAACGCATCATAAAAAGAGCGGTCAGATTTTTGAATGTTTTCTTTAAATTGTGAAAGCGGAAATTCGGCTTCCTTTGCTTTAACCCATTGTGCTTTGTCTAAGACGATTTTTTGTAGCACCGTAGCAGAGTCAATTGGTTTGGTGAAATCTTGCGTGATCATAAATTTTCTTCTTATTTATTGGAGCTTTATTGCGGCGTATCAAATCAGCCTTTATCTTAATATTTTGTCAAATGTTGTAATGTATCAAACGCTTTGCCTGATGCAAGGTGAGCCAACACATTTTGAACATTTTGTTTTAAGTCATCATGACCAAATAATTTCAACAATAATGCCACATTCGCCGCTACCGCATTAGCATGTTCCGCTTTGCCTTTACCTTGTAAAAGTGCGGTCAGATATTGGGCATTTTCTTGCGGTTCGCCACCACGTAAACTTTCTAAAGATTGTGTTTTTAAACCAAAATCTTCAGGTGTTAAGGTGAAGTAGTCAATTTTACCATTTTTAATTTCAGCGACTTGCGTTTCACCGTGTACGGCGACTTCATCAAGACCGGCACCATGAACCACAAAAGTATGTTGATGACCTAATGCAACAGCAGTTTCAGCATAGGTTTTCACTAATTCAGGGGCATACACACCAAGCAAATGATAAGTTGGACGAGCTGGATTGATTAATGGACCTAAAATATTAAAAAGCGTACGCGTTTTTAATGCCGCCCGAACAGGGGCAACATGTTTAAAACCGCTGTGATATTGTTGAGCAAATAAGAAACATACCCCAATATCGTCAAGCGCTTGACGAGCTTGTTCTGGTGTGACATTCACA
>NZ_CALJRX010000067.1 GCF_937976265.1 uncultured Haemophilus sp. | reverse complement strand
GATGTGGGCGAACAAAATTGTAATACATCACATAAACTCTCACATCGTCCATCGCTTGCCCCAAGGTTATATAGTCGCCCTCTTGCATCCATTCATATTTAAAGCTGCGAAACCAACGCTCCATTGGGGCATTATCCCAACAGTTACCTCGGCGACTCATACTTTGGGATAAAGCACTTCAGCATTAATCCAATTCACCCAAGTGTTTTCCAATAATGGAATTAAGGGGGTACTATCTTCAACAACTGTATTTAAGGCAGATAATACCTCTTCTAAAGACGAAGGTTGTTCTTGTATATAACTTAATAGCCAAAAGTCAAGTTCAGATAAGCGTTGTTGCAGAATATTAAAATCGCTATCCCGCCATATAACAGCCTGTATAGGGTTTTCATCAAATTGTTTAAAATCGCTTGATAAAAAATCGACTTCATAGCGTTTTAAATAAGCGGCATCAGATAACTGCATTACGCTATGCTTATTCCACTCAAATTTTTTAGGTACTTTTGCTAAAGAAACTTCTGCAAGTAATTGTGTATTTTCAAAATCCATCAATGCCAGTATATTGGTATCAAAACTCTCTTTTTCTTGACAAAATAAGAGAAATTCTCCAGCAATATCTTGAAAATAAGGCGAATGTGATTTTCCTGTTAATACAAACGCTTCTTTTGTCTGAGACCAACTCTCAGCAGAAACGTGTTTAGGTGCTTCAACAAAACAACGGTCAATAAAACCAAAGATGTTATTTCGAACTAAGCGAGCATAAACAGCAAGGCGATTCGGAGCATAACCATTTAGAGGTTGAGCATGAGCCAACCGAACTGCTGTGGCAAGTGCTTTTTGTGTTTCAATAAGCGAAGGTTTAGGCTGCATAGGATATTACCTCTTTTTGAGCATATTTTTGCTGTAGTTGTGCAATATGTTCAACTTCAGCATAAAGTTCTGCAAATGGAGGGAAATTGAAATCACGCTCTAATAATGTTGGCGGAATGGCAGGTAGTCGTTGATAGGCATATTCTAATAAATCCCACACAGTACCTTTTACTGGCTCACCGTGCGTATCAATTAATAACTCTGGTAAATAGCGATATGCCCCTTTTATTTTATTAAATGATTCTCCTTCTAAATCCTCCACAACTTGTGCTGCAGAATGTTCTTCATCGTGTCCTGCAATATGAATGTAATTGACACGTTTCACATCTACTTGATCTAAAAAAACATAAGGATCAAGTAAACCGTGATTGACGCCATTTACATAAATATTATTCACATCTAAATGAATACCACAATCCGCTTCTTGTGCAATAGCATTTAAAAATTCTACTTCATTCATTGTGCTGGTGGGAGAGTGTAAATAATAAGAGGTGTTTTCTAATGAAATTTGTAATCCTAAAAAATCTTGCACATAGCGGATTCTCTGTGCTACGTGTTTTACAGCTTCTTCAGTAAATGGCATAGGTAATAAATCATATAAATGCCCTTCACATTCACAATAACTCAAATGTTCAGAAAAAAATGTCGAATTATATTGAGTCATTAATGCTTTAGTATTTTTTAATAACTCGCGATCAAGTGGTGCTTGCCCGCCTAATGAAAGTGATAGTCCGTGTACCGCAAGTGGATATCTTTCAGCGGCTTGATCAAATTTATAACGAGCAGCTCCTCCCATTTTTACCCAATTTTCTGGCGCAACTTCCATAAACTGAATCGCATTATTTGATGATAAATTCAAAAAATCATCCGCTAAATCTCGACGATACCCTAATCCTGCACCTTGTAACATAATTATTTACTCCTTTTAATACAACACTGGTGTAAATTTACACCAGTGCTATGTATGGCATCTAGATTTAAATACGATTATTTAGAGCCGCATTTACCTTCACCACATTTACCTTCAGCAGCTTTTGGTTTGCTCGCACCACATTTACCTTCACCACATTTACCTTCTGCGGCTTTCGTTTCGTTTGCACCACATTTGCCTTCTCCGCATTTACCTTCTGCAGCTTTTGTTTTCACACATTTATCACCTACACAAGGTGTTGCAGCTTTATCCATACTGCTTGATTTTGGCTCAGCGTGTGCAACAGTAGCTACTGTCATCGTTAATGCTCCTGCTAATGCGGCTAAAGTGGATAATTTTTTCATTTAAATCTCCTAGAATTTGATATTGAATATATAGTTAGAGGAATTTCAACCAGCTTTTAGTTGGATAAACCTTCTTAATAAGCGTGTCTAAAGAGAGTTTCCCCGCTCCCTGCGTAATTAAGATTAATAAAGTTACCACATAAATTAAGGGTAATTTATAACCATTATCACAAACGTTATAACCTGAATCGGCGTGAATGCTATACCACGCGACAGAGATTAAAATCGTTAAACTTAATGCACTAAAACGTGTTAGCACCCCAAATATCAGCAAGAATGGGAAAATTAATTCAGATCCCATTGCAACGTGCCAATTAATATCGGCTGGAATAAGATTAAATGGAAAAGGAAAACGATCTTGTATTTCAGTAAACCAATTTTGACCATTCCATTTTTCTAACCCTGCCTCTAAAAATTCCCACGCAAGAAAAAAGCGTAAAATCAATAAACTCACGCCGCTGCTGATACCTTGCATCTTACAATCTTTCATTTTTTCCTCTGATTGATTACCTATTTTATGAAACTATTTAGTTCATTATGGTAGGAAATGCTTCCTAGTTATTCTATTAGTCGGAGATAAGCCTTTTTTCTTACACTTTTTTTTCAAAAAATTGAAAATATTATTTTTTGTAAAAATGCAGATAACATTAAGGGCAAAGATTCTAATAATCTTCGCCCTTTTATCTTTTACTGATTAATGTAGTGATCAGCTAATTCAACAGTCCCCGATAGGTTTTTTTGTTAAAACAGGCGCCAAACCTTGATTGTAACGATGTGGGCGAACAAAATTGTAATACATCACATAAGCTCTCACATCGTCCATCGCTTGCCCCAAGGTTAGATAGTCGCCCTCTTGCATCCATTCATATTTAAAGCTGCGGAACCAACGCTCCATTGGAGCATTATCCCAACAGTTACCTCGGCGACTCATACTTTGAGTTACCTGAATGAAGGTTGAGCGGAATAGCTACACCTTGAGTTTGAAAAAATGGAAAATTTATGCGGTAAATTAGTCAATTTTCGGACTTTGTGCAACTGCTACATAATACCGCAAAAATGCGTATGGACAATGGCCCGGAGCTTGTCTTGGTACAGCTTGCCGGATGGGCTGAGCAGCACGGGATTGACCCTGATTCATACAACCCGGCAAGCCCACGCAAAACTCGCATGTGGAGCGGTTCAACCGCACCTTCCGCGAGGAGGTGTTGAACTTCCATGTTCCTGGCAGGCTGAGTGAGGTTCGCACCATCGTTGACGCATGGGTACAGGAATACAACGAGCAAGGGCCACACGAATCATTGGGCAATCTCACTCCAGAAGAGCTTGCCTTCAAGCATGCTGGTGGCTCCAGTTTGGCTTTGCACTAACTGAGGGGGCTTTACAAGATCATCAGTATTCCGAAGCGGGCCGGAACCGGAGTCCGCGTGGCGGACTTGCGCCGGCGACATGGCTTTTCCAATGCCACATTTTACAAGGGTTCTTCGTCGTTTGATGTGGAATTGACAGCGCCCCCAGCCAGTTTGGATAAAAGTCATTTCATAATTCCAGAAAAGGTCATGAAAATCGTGTAATCGAATTTCATGAGCAAATACCAGGGATTAACAGATGAACAATGGGCAATTTTGGAACCTCTCCCTGCAAGTGAGGCTTCCTCCGTGCGGGGAAGGCCTCCTGTTCATGATGACCGCCCTGTACCGAACGGCATCTTGTGGCTATTGCGCACTGGTGCCGCATGGGCTGACTTGCCGGAGAGATTCCCGTCCTCATCAACCTGCTGTCGCCGATTCGGCAAGTGGGGCAAAACGGGCGTATTCCGAAACATCCCCGAGGCACTCGCCCGTGACCCTGAAGAGCGTGGGGCCATAAACCTCTCGGAATGCTTCATTGACGGCACGTTCGTGGTGGCAAAAAAGGGGCGCAAAAGTGGGAAAGACCAGGCGGGGCAAGGGTACGAGGCTCATGGTTATTGCAGACGCTTCCGGTCTTCCGCTCGCCCTGCACACGGATTCTGCCAGCCCGCATGAAGTCACCCCTGTCCAGGCTACCCTCGATGAAATTGTCACCGTGGGACAGCCCGGACGAATTGTTGGGGATCGTGCCCATGACAGTGATCCGCCCGATAACGCCCCTGCTGCCCAGGGGATTGGGATGATGGCGCCACATCGGCGCAATCGAAAACGCAAGGCAACGCAGGATGGTCGTCCCTTGCGGCGTTATCGTCGCCGCCGGAAAATCGAACGGCTTCTTGCCTGGCTCAACACGTTCAGGCGGACAATGGCACGCCGGGACAGGTTCCACCAGCACGTTACCGCCCTTGTTCATTTGGCATTTTCCATGATTTTACTCGGAAGAGTCATCAGGGAATCATGAAATGACTTCTAGTTAAGCTGTCCGAGCTTTTCGTTCCAGAGCTTTTTGCCATCAGGCAGGGTTTGCATGGGCGTCCCGCCGCGGCACATTTTCCCCAG
>NZ_CALJRX010000066.1 GCF_937976265.1 uncultured Haemophilus sp. | reverse complement strand
GTGCTCTTCCGATCTGTACCGCCAAATGCGAGCCCCATTGCAAGCACTAAACCGATATTTTCGCCTGTATAAGTTCCGTTATTAATCAAACTTAACAGCCATGTTATTAATGCAAACCCACATAAACCCAGTGGTGCAGGATTAGCTAAGCCATCTTTTGCTGCCGACATAAAATTTCCTTTTAAAATTAAATTGATAGGAGAGAAAAAAAGGGCGCTAGCATGTCTGATTTTAAGGTGAAATAAAGTAAAATTTTGCTTAAAACGTGTTATTTTTTCACCGCACTTTGAATCGAGTCGGTTCCCTTGATCAGGGGTTTTGTGATCTAGATCAGTCTTTGATTTCTTTCTCTTTAAATTCACTTCTTAAATAACTCAAAAGGAGTACAATTGATCGCAGATAATATTTTAACAACTTTAGGAGATTAATTATGAGTAATGCAGAGAACAATGCTGTGAGCCCAGCTCAGGCAGAAGTCAACGCACTGGTTGAGAAAGGCTTGATTGCTTTAGAGCAATTTCGTCAACTTAATCAAGAACAAGTAGATTACATCGTGGCTAAAGCCTCTGTTGCCGCGTTGGATCAACATGGCGCTTTGGCATTGCATGCTGTGGAAGAAACTGGACGCGGTGTATTTGAAGATAAAGCCACTAAAAACTTGTTCGCTTGCGAATATGTAGTGAATAATATGCGCCATTTAAAAACCGCAGGCGTAATCAGCTATGATGATGTCACTGGTATTACAGAAATCGCAGATCCTGTTGGTGTAATTTGTGGTATCACACCAACTACCAATCCAACTTCTACCGCTATTTTCAAATCCTTAATCGCTCTTAAAACTCGTAACCCAATTGTCTTTGCTTTCCATCCATCCGCACAAAAATCTTCTGCTCACGCCGCTCAAATTGTGCGTGATGCAGCTGTGGCTGCGGGGGCGCCTAAAAACTGTATTCAATGGATTGAAACCCCGTCTATGGAAGGAACATCTGCGTTAATGAAACACCCTGGTATTGGCACGATTCTTGCTACTGGTGGGAATGCGATGGTAGAAGCGGCTTATTCTTGCGGTAAACCAGCACTTGGCGTTGGGGCAGGTAACGTACCTGCTTACGTGGAAAAATCAGCCAATGTACAACAAGCTGTGCATGATATTGTGATGTCTAAATCATTCGATAACGGTATGGTGTGTGCATCAGAACAAGCAGCGATTGTAGATATCGAGATTTATGATGAATTCGTTAAAGAAATCAAATCTTACGGTGTGTATTTCGTCAACAAAAAAGAAAAAGCGTTGCTTGAAGAATTTATGTTTGGCGTCAAAGCAAACAGTAAAAATTGTGCAGGCGCAAAATTAAATGCGAACGTAGTAGGTAAACCAGCTGCATGGATTGCAGAACAAGCGGGTTTCACTGTGCCTGCAAAAACCAATATTTTAGTAGCAGAATGTGAAGAAGTGGGCGAAAAAGAGCCATTAACGCGTGAAAAACTTTCGCCAGTGCTTGCCTTATTAAAATCACACTCTCGTGAAGAAGGTTTAGATATGGCTGAAGCCATGGTGGAATTCCATGGTTTAGGTCACTCAGCTGCAATTCACACAAAAGATGCTGAATTGGCTCGTTCATTTGGTGAACGTGTAAAAGCCATTCGTGTCATTTGGAATTCACCTTCTACTTTCGGCGGTATTGGTGATGTGTATAACTCTTTCTTACCATCGTTAACACTGGGTTGTGGCTCATACGGTAAAAACTCCGTAGGCAACAACGTAAGTGCCTTGAACTTAATCAATATCAAACGCTTGGGAAGACGGAGAAATAATATGCAATGGTTTAAAGTGCCTTCAAAAATCTACTTTGAACGCGATTCAATTCAATATTTACAAACCATGAAAGACGTTAATCGCGTAATGATCGTGACTGACCGCTCTATGGTAGATTTAGGCTTTGTAGAAAAAATTGCAGAACAATTACGTTTAAATCACCAAGGTATTACTTATCAATTATTTGCTGATGTTGAACCAAATCCAAGTATCCAAACGGTTCAACGTGGTACAGCATTAATGCGTAGTTTCCAACCTGATACTATTATCGCGTTAGGTGGTGGTTCACCAATGGACGCAGCAAAAGTAATGTGGTTATTCTATGAACAACCTGAAGTGGATTTCCGTGATTTAGTACAAAAATTCATGGATATTCGTAAACGTGCATTCAAATTCCCACAATTAGGTCATAAAGCAAAATTTATCGGTATCCCAACCACATCAGGTACAGGTTCTGAAGTCACGCCATTTGCGGTTATTACCGATGGAGATAAAAAATATCCATTGGCAGACTACTCATTAACGCCAACAATTGCGATTGTGGATCCTGCCCTTGTAATGTCTGTGCCAAGCCATATTGCAGCGGATACTGGCTTAGACGTATTAACACACGCCACTGAAGCCTATGTATCTGTATTGGCAAACGACTTTACTGATGGTCTTGCATTACAAGCGATTAAATTAGTGTTTGAAAACCTTGAAGAATCTGTGAAAAAAGCAACGCCTGAATCACGCGAGAAAATGCATAACGCGTCAACTATGGCTGGTATGGCATTTGCAAATGCATTCTTGGGTATTTGTCACTCAATGGCGCACAAAATTGGTGGTAAATTTCACGTTGTACACGGCCGCGCAAATGCGATTCTTATGCCACATGTCATTCGTTATAACGGTACACGCCCAACTAAATTAGCAACATGGCCAAAATATACAAGTTATGTGGCAGATAAACGCTATCAAGATATTGCTCGTACATTAGGTTTACCTGCATCAACACCAGAAGAAGGAGTTGAATCTTTTGCAAAAGCATTCCATGATTTAGCGATACGTTGTGGCGTGAAAATGAGTTTCCGTGAACAAGGTTTAGATGAGAAAGAATTCATCGGCACACTTCGTGAACTTGCCTTACTTTCATTTGAAGACCAATGTACACCAGCGAACCCACGTTTGGCTATGGTTGAAGATATGGAAGAAATTATGCGTAAAGCTTATTATGGAGAAAATAAATAGTCACATAATCCAGTAAATTTTAACCGCACTTTTATCCAAAAGGTAAAGTGCGGTTATTTTTTTCATTGTTTTTATTCATTTGGGGTGTATCACCATGTTTTAATTCGGGGCTGTTTATGTCTCATAACGGGCTTATACAAAAAAGGAAAACTTATGACAAAAATTATTCATACAGAAAAAGCGCCAGCAGCGATCAGACCTTATGTTCAGGCTGTAGATTTGGGCAATATGGTGTTTACATCAGGTCAAATTCCTGTAAACCCTGCAACGGGCGAAGTTCCAGCTGATATTACAGCGCAAGCTCGCCAATCTTTAGAAAATGTGAAAGCTATTATTGAGCAGGCGGGTTTGCTGTTGGAAGTATCGTGAAAACGACGGTATTTGTCAAAGATTTAAATGATTTTGCGACAGTTAATGCAGAATATGAGCGTATTGACCACCGATGAAGACTTGTGGCACAGAGGTTTTACCTGTAATTGCGCGTACTGAAATTGTTGATGCATCGCGGCCTAATACGATTTCTTCAAAAGCATAACCTTTGGGGCTGACGTAGATTAGCCCCTTTCTTTTTTATAGCGGAATACTGGAAAAGAAAACTAGCAACAATGGCGGCAAAATATTCGTCACAAAGCCAAAGGAAATCGCAATTGGCGTGACTTCAATACCTCCTGCTTTTTGAATAATCGGCAATGTACAATCTAATGCCGTTGCGCCTGTAATTCCAATAGCTGTAGAGCGATAATGTTGCATAAACAGTGGAATCAAAAATAAACTCAATATTTCACGCGATAAATCATTAAAAAAAGCAATACTTTCTTTCTTTATTATTAATGCAATTAGAGATTTAAGAGGTAATATAACATCACATCGCTCAATGTTGGTGAATGTAAGTCGGTTTATTGCTATTCAAAACGAACTTAGTGATCGAATTAACATATTTATTTCTAATGTGAAAAATGTTATTCAAAATTATATATTATTACCTTCTTATAATCAGTATCCTTTACTTCAGCTTCTATATGATGTATATAATAGTGAATTTATATTGCCAGGAAAATATAAAGAGAATAGTGAAATAAACTGGGAGACAATAAAGAAACAACTTATTCAATCTATTGAAAATATTAAAGTAGAATCTATAAATGGTGGAAATGCATCAAGATTATTAGATTATAAAGTATATGAAAAGGGATTACGTATAATTGCTGTTGGTGGATTAAGTTTATCAAGAGGATTAACTTTAGAAGGACTTTGTGTAAGTTATTTTTATAGAAATTCTGTTATGTATGATACATTAATGCAAATGGGGCGTTGGTTTGGATATAGGCATAATTACGAGGACATATGTCAAGTTTGGATGTCTGGTGAATCCTATAGTTGGTATCAACATATTTCAGATGCAACAGATGAGCTTAGAGATGAAATCCGTCGCTGTATAAATGATAAAAAATATAAGCCTATAGATGTTGGTATTAAAGTACGTTCAAGTGAAGGAGCTTTAATTGTAACAGCACGGAATAAAATGCGTAGTGCAGGTGATTATGAAGTAGATATTTCTCTTAATGGAAATTATATTGAAACACCTTATTTCTCTAGAAGCCAACAGTCAATAGATGGTAATGTTATACAAGTAAAAGAATTTTTTGAGTTTCTAAAAATCAAAGGATATCAATTAGCTAATCCAGAAACGGAATCATTGCATAATAAGTCTACTAAACAAATTTTACGTGTTAAGAAGGATTATATTGTAGAGTTTTTGAGAAATATAGATACCCATTCTAAGAATATTAAATTTGATGCACGCCAAATTGCAAAATTACTTGAAGAAAGTATAGATGAGCTTCTTGACAGTTGGGATATTGCAATTGCTCAAGGTAAATCTAAACGTAAATTTGATATATTTGATGAAGAAATCCGTGTTACAGAGCGTACTGCTGCAAATATATGTAGAGATACGATTGCTTTAAATTCCAGACGTTTGGGGTCGCCAGGTGTTGTATCTAGTGGGTTAACAGAGAAAGAGTATAAAGCTTTTTTTAAACTTTTAGCGGACAGTGATCCAAAAACTGATTATTCTAAAGTAACAATACCAGATAGTAGGTTCTTTGATCTAGGATTTAAGCGGAGACCATTATTGGTTATTTATTTAATAGATTTAAAATCTTCTGAAAATATTACT
>NZ_CALJRX010000065.1 GCF_937976265.1 uncultured Haemophilus sp. | reverse complement strand
AGGGAATGTTTTTCCACATTTGTAAAATCACTACCCCCCAACCAAATTCATCATTTTGTAAGGTTTTTGGTTCGTCCCAAATGCCTAAATAAACAAATACCTCATTAAGAATGCCGTGGTAAGAGATCATATTGACGAACAAGAAGGCTGCAACTAATCCTGGTACCAACATAGGCGCCCGCAAGATGGTTATAATTGTTACCTTAGCTGGTAATTTTTTACGTAACCACATGGCAATGGGATAAGCCACAATGATGGATAAAATCGCCCCTAATAAAGACACTTTTACGGAATAAATATATGAATTTTGGAATATAGGGCTATTTAATACGGCTTGCCAATACTCCAAACTAAATTGGCTTTCTTCCCCGCCCATACTGTATAAACCAAGGCTTTGAGAGACTACAATGTAGAACGTGGACCCCATTAAAAATAGGATCGTACCTAAACCACTGCATAGCAATAACCATGCTTTTACATCATTTTTGAGACTTTTCATTTTACGGACTCCAAGAATTTAATCGCATGACGGGGAACCGTAAAGGTGAGTTTATCGCTAAAACTCGGGCATTTCGTCAGTTGCAAACGTAATTTTTTCTCTTCATCATTACGTTTAATCACACCTTGCACTTCCGTGATATTGCCCATAAACGCGGTGTTGACAATATCCACGGTGATTTGGTTTTCCGCTTCTGTTTGTGCGTTTGGTAACAATTCAATGTCTTCCGGTCGAAAACAAATATAAATTCGTTCTGATTCCGGTTTTTTCTCAGAAAATACGGTGAAATCACCAAAAATAGAACTAACTGCATAAAGATTGTCACCGATGTTTTTCACGTTGGCTTCCGTGATATTGGCAATGCCAATAAAATCTGCCACAAAGCGATTTTTCGGGTGATGATAAATATCTTGAGGAGAACCGATTTGCTCGATCGCTCCTTTATTTAGCACGATAATTTTATCGGACATGGTTAAGGCTTCCGCCTGATCGTGAGTCACATAAATACTGGTTAAATTATATTGCTTGGAAAGTTGTTTAATTTCAAAACGCACACTTTCGCGCAATTTGGCGTCTAAATTCGAAAGCGGCTCATCAAACAAAATCACATCCGGGCGGGTTACCATAGCACGGGCTAAGGCGACACGTTGTTGTTGTCCTCCGGAAAGCTCACTGGGTAATTTCAGTTTATGAAACTCTAAATCCATTTGTTTCAACGCAAGATTTAAACGCTGTTTTTGTTCTTCAATATCAATTGAACGTTGCTTTAAGCCATAGCAAATATTGTGAGAGACGTTGAGGTGAGGGAAAAGGGCGTAAGATTGGAAACACATGGCGGTATTGCGTTTTTCCGGCGGAACATCATTGACATTTTTTCCACCGATCAGAATTTCACCTTCATCTGCCACATGAAAGCCGGCAATGAGTTTCAACAACGAGGTTTTACCACAGCCGCTTGGCCCCAATAAGGTGACAAACTCGCCTTCTTCGGCAGTAAAAGTAATATTATTCGCCGCGTAAAAATCACCAAATTTTTTTGTGATATTTTTAATTTCTAACTTTGCCATTTTTACATCCCCTATTTGGTTTACAACTATAGAGGTAACCATAAAAACACTTAGTTATTTTTTCAATAAAATAAAAATATTTTTCATGAATTTGTGATGAAGATCACGCATTTAGCTAAAAATATGGTTTTATTACATTTTAATAATGCGGAGGCGGCGTTTCTTCTGCTTGGCTGGCAATATTAGAAGGTTGCATATCTTTTAATTTGCCGGCGAGATAGCGGAGTTGAAGTTGAATTTTATCCATATCAAACTGTTGTTGAACTAATGCTTGGTTTAGCTCGTCTAAAAGTTGTTCTTGAAAAGCTATTTTCATTTCAAGTTCGGCGATGCGATCTTCTAAAATTTGTTGATTTTGCATAAAATTTCTCTAATTTTTAAAAAAATGTTGTGAATTTGGTCAATCCGATTTAACCTATTCACTATTCCGTTTCTATTATAAAGGATCAAGCAAAATGTTGAAAATTCAAAAGCTTTCTCTTGCTGCACTTATGGTAAGTGCGGTCGTTTCAGGTTCTGTTTTTGCAGAAGATAAAGCAGCGCCAAGCGCAAGTGATGCGTCTTATGCTGTGGGTGCATTAATGGGTAACCAAGTAAAAGATTTAGTGGATGCTCAAAAAGAAGTGATTCAATACGACAATGCGCGTATTTTAGATGGCTTAAAAGATGCATTAGAAGGTAAAGTTGATGTTCGTAAAGACGAAAAAATTCAACAAACCTTAGATGGTATTCAAGAGCAATTAGTGTCTGCAGCGAAAGCAAAAGTAGAACAACAAGCGAAAGCGGCAAAAGAAGAAGGTGATAAATACCGCGCTGAATTTGCGAAAAAAGACGGCGTGAAAAGCACCAAAGATGGTTTGCTTTACAAAATCATTGAAGCAGGTAAAGGTGATGCGATTAAAGCAACGGATACTGTGAAAGTACATTACACCGGTAAATTACCAGATGGTAAAGTATTTGATAGCTCTGTTGAACGTGGTCAACCGGTTGAGTTTAAATTAAACCAAGTGATTAAAGGTTGGACTGAAGGTCTTCAGTTAGTGAAGAAAGGCGGTAAAATCGAATTAGTGATTCCACCTGAATTAGCTTATGGCAAACAAGGTGCAGGCGATGCAATTCCACCTGATGCAACGCTTTACTTCGAAGTTGAAGTATTAGACGTTAATCCTAAAAAATAATCCTTAATTCAACCGCACTTTGTCCAAAGTGCGGTCATTTTCCCTACCAGATTTGAAAAATGATACTAACCGATAGACAGCCTTTCACCGATGAAGATCGTGCTATTCTGATTTCCTATAAAGCGGTAGTTGATGGCGTGAGCGCGTTGATTGGCGAGCATTGTGAAATCGTCTTACATTCTTTGGAAGATATTGAACATTCTGCCATTTGCATCGCCAACGGGCATAATACCAATCGCCAAGTGGGTTCACCGATTACGGATTTAGCCCTGAAATCCTTGCGTAATATGCAAAGTGAGAGTGTATCTAAGCCTTATTTCACGCGTGCGAAAGGCAATGTGTTGATGAAGTCTGTGACCATCGCCATTCGAAATGGCAAACAGCGTATTATTGGTTTACTTTGTATCAATATTAATTTGGATGTGCCGGTTTCTCAATTTATGCAGGCCTTTATGCCAACACAGGAACAAAATGAAACCTCTTCCGTCAACTTTGCAAGTTCGGTAGAAGAGTTGGTGGCACAAACGGTAGAAAAAACCATTGAAGAAGTGAATGCAGATCGCTCGGTTTCGAATAATAATAAGAACCGTCAGATTGTGATTTCGCTTTACGAAAAAGGCATTTTTGATATTAAAGATGCAATCAATTTAGTGGCTGATCGCCTCGCGATTTCTCGCCACACCGTGTATTTGTATATTCGTCAAATCAAACAAGAGCAAGAGTAATGAACTATGTTCTCGCCGTGAAAAGTCCCGTTTATGGAAAACAAGGGGCTTTTCTTGCCTATCAATTTGCCCAAGCTTTACTCGAAAAAGGGCATGCCATTAGCCAAATTTTCTTTTTCCAAGACGGTGTGAGTAATGGCAATGGCTTGGTTTATCCTGCCAATGATGAATTTAATCTCACGCAAGCTTGGCAAGCCTTTTCAGCGCAGCATCATATTCCTTTGCATTTATGTGTGGCCGCTTCACAACGTCGTGGTGTGGTGGATGCACTTACGGCAAAAGATGCGGAGCATACGAATCTTGCCGAAGGTTTTGAGATTACGGGCTTAGGCGAGTTTATGGCGATGGCATTAAAAGCAGATCGGGTGGTGACATTATGAAGCTTGCATTCTTATTTCGTACCGCACCGCATGGAAATGCGATTTCTCGTGAAGGTTTAGATGCTTTGCTCGCAGCAACAGCATTTTGTGATGAAGAGGAAATCGGTGTCTTTTTTATCGATGATGGCGTATTAAATTTACTCGATGGGCAAAAGCCTGAGTTATTGTTACAAAAAGACTTTATTCGTACCTTTAAATTATTAGATTTATACGATATTGAACAGCGCTTTGTCTGCGCCGATTCGCTCGACCAATACAATTTGCAAACAGAACAACTCATTATTTCTGCTGAAAAAATTGACCGCACTTCGCTGATCAATAAACTTAGCCAAGCAGAAAAAGTGTTTACGTTTTAAGGAATATTATGCTTTATACCTTTTCTCAAGCTCATTATTCTGAGACAGAACTTCAACGTTATTTGACTGAAATCACGGAAAATGATGCGGTGGTTTTATGGCAAGATGGCGTGTTGTTAGCGGTGAAGTATGGGGAAATGTTTAATCAATGCAAAGGGCAATGTTTTGTGTTGGAACAGGATGTTTTAGCCCGAAATTTAACCGCACTTTTGCCAGAAAACAATCAAGTGCGGTCAATTTCATTAGCAGATTTGGTGGATTTAACGGCTCAATATTCGCCTCAAATCGCCTTATAGTGGGCGTTCTTTAGGTAACAAGAGCGGTAATACCATAACAGAATAAAGTGCCAAACCTGCGGCCATTAAGCAGGTAATTTCTAATCCTCCTGCGCGTAACCATTCGCCAAATCCCATGTCATTAACGAGTTTGGCATAAAAGAATCCTGCCACGACTGTGTAACTAAATCCGATTAATCCTGCAATTAATGCAATAGCTTTCACGTTGTAGCTTGCATAACGGTGAAATGCCGCCCAAAGCGTAATGAGAAAAGTCGGCACTGCAGCCACAATAAAGACAGAAAGCACCGAGCTCTGAATTTGATCAGTATCATTATTCGAGAATGTTAAGGCAACAGTGCCGATAATTTGAATAATCAACGGAAAAAGAATAAATGCTTTAAGATATTTTTTCATGAGATGTCCAATTAATAGAAAAACGGAAGCATTGTATCAATCAAATGAAAGACAACCAATCTTTTCTCTATTCGGTTTTTATTACATCCACTAATGTGGGCTGAACGATTGAGGCATAATCTTGTGTATTGAGAATAATAGAGCGTTCTAACGTACCGGCATTAAAGGCTAATTCATCATAACGAGACAGTAAGCTAGGATCGGCAATTAATAACAAATCAGGATGAAAGCTAAAAGGCGGAATTGCACCAAATACACAGTCAGTTAAGGTATCTACTTCTGCAGGGCTGGCAAGCGAGGCTTTCGTGCCGCCTAAATAGGCCGCTACTTTACTCAAATCAGATTGTTGATCGGCCGGCAATATCACTAATACCGCTTGTTTTACGCCATTTCCCTTTACTTTGCATACTAACGCCTTTGCCCCTTGCCCTAATTCTGTACCACGAATTTTAGCCACTTCTTCTGATTTTCCTGCTGTGGGATGTTCAACTACGCGATAGCGTGCTTGATGTTTATCTAAAAGTGCGGTCAATTTTTCAAATGTTTTGACAGACATGCGGGTTCCTTAAGTAGCGATATTTTTAATCAGTTTAGCAAGGATCGATTCATGTGAAAATCAAAGAAAAAGAATTAATCTTTTGAGTCGTATTTATTATGAGATAGACAAATACCTTTACGCTCCGTACTATGTTTCTTTTTCTTTGGTATCGCTTATGACTCGAATTAATCTTGTTCCGCCAGCGGAGCTTTGTGATCAGCATCTTTTGGCAGAACATCGTGAATTAACCCGCATTCCTAACGCCGTGGCGAAAGGTAAATATCACTTAAAAGGACAGCCTGCGGAATATAAGTTAGGTGAAGGGCATGTGCGTTTTTTCTTTAATAAATTGGCGTTTTTAAAGAAACGGTATGATGCATTGCATGCGGAATGTAAGGCACGAGGCTTTAACGTGCAGTATATTTGGAATGAAACGTTACCCGATGACCCAAGTTTATGGTTAGACTATGAAGCCACAGAAGCAGCGTTGCAGATTAATCGGGAACGTATTCAGGAAAGAATGCCATTAAAGGCAAGATTTACACCACATCTTTCAAAGAGCGGTCAAAAATAAAGGAGTTTTCACTTATGAAAGGCAGTGAGAATATAAAAAAGGTGAGCATCGCTCACCTTATGAATTGTTTAATCTTTCAATTTAATAAAAAATGTACCACTAGGTATGATAGGCAAATAGTTTTTATGGAAATCCATAAAGGTTTTTTGTGGGTCTATGTCTTCAAAAAGTTTTGGGTAAAGTGCTTTTGCCATAAATTGAGCGGCTGCTAGATCACTTAGTGAGCGAGAAGCCGTATGATAAATACCGTAAACACGGTGGTTTTTAACTGCAGGTAAATCTTGCCACCCTGCACGGGTTAAGAAACCTTTTAGGCGTTTTTGTGCATCCTGTTCATTGATGTTTATTCCCATCGCCATCATTTCATCGTTAGTTTCATGCCCCATTTCTGTGCCAGAAATCATAATCACTTCAGGTTGTGCGGCAAGAAGTTGTTCTGGATTAATTGGTCCCCAATTTTCGACAAAAGGCGCGCTTACGTTATCCCCGCCAACAGTTTCAGCAATAGCACCCCACATATTTTTACCAAAGGTAAAGCTATATTCACTAGGACCTTTATTGCCAAATTCTATATAGATTTTAGGTTTAGGTAGGTTAGCCTCTTTTACACGTTTTTGAATATCAGCAATGCCTTGAGCATATTCATCTGCAATTTTATTTGCTCGTTCTTCGGTACCTGCAAGTTGCCCAAAAATCTTTGCGCTTTGGGTGTGTCGTTCTACACTTTGAGCATTAAAATCGACAACAATAATTGGAACGCCAGCTTGTTCTAACTTTGGTAGTTCGGAACCAATAGTTTGATATTGCCATTCTGCAAGAATCAATACATCAGGTTTTAATGCCAAGGTTTTTTCGGTTGAGAAAGTTCCTGTATTTACATTACCAATATCAGCAATATTTTTGAGTTCAGGCATTTTTTCAGAAAACAATGCCCAACTTCCTGGATTAAATTTTTCCCAAAATTCACGTGAGATACCTTTAACATATTTAAAATTTTCAACACCCGTAACAGCAATGTAATCAGGATAGTAAAAGCCTAACACGGCATTTTTTACGGGCACATCAACGTTAACTTCTCGTCCTAATACATCTTTGATTGTTTTTATTTCTGCTTGAGTAGTGATACCAAAAGTCAGTAATAGAACGGCCAAAATTAAACGAATTGTTGATTTTTTTTGCATACAAACTCCTGTCTGAATAAAACATCAGAACATTACCATAAATAAGAATTATTATCAAATTTAGATGTTATAAAGTGATAATGCAAGAAATGCTGTTGAAGGGTAAAATAGGCATATATCTAGAAAAAACATATTTCGCATTTAAAATTGGAAGTGCGGTCAAAACTTAGTAAGTTTTCACTTCTCCTTGAGTTGGACTAAAGGAGAAGTGAATGTGGGAGAATTATTTATATTCAACCACGATATCGCTTTCTTTTACGGTATCACCATAAACGGGCAATAAGGTTTTTTCGTAAGCTTGTTTTAAACGACCATCTTTGCTTAAGGTTTGGATTTCGTTGTTTAACCAATTTAACAATTCAGGTGCATCTTTGCGAACAGCTGGTGCAATAACATCTTGATCACCAAAGTTTTTTACGCCCACGGTATAACCTGGATTTTGTTTTGCCCAAGCGAATAAGAAGGTATTGTCATTAGATAATGCATCGCCACGGCCATCACGTAAGGCTTCGAAGGTTTCGGTATTTTGTTCGAATTTCAATAATTTCACATCTGGATAGTTTTTAGTGAAGAAAATATCAGCCGTGGTACCTTTATCTACGATTAAAGTTTTGCCTTTTAGTTGCTCAAGATCAGTAATCACAGAACCATCTTTTGAAACAACACCTAATGCCACTTTCATGTATGGATTCGCAAAATCTACCACTTCTTTACGAGCTGGTGTCACTGTGAAGTTGGCGAGAATGATATCAACTTTCTTAGAAAGTAAGTATTCAGCACGGTTTGCGGCATCTACTAAAACAAACTCTACTTTGTTTTCATCGCCTAATAAGTCTTTACCGATCGCTTTACCAATTTCGACATCAAAGCCTTGGCTTTTACCTTGCGCATCCACATAACCAAATGGTGGTTTATCGCTAAATACACCAATGCGTACTTTGCCATCTTTTTGTATTTGCTCAAGGCTTGAAACTGTTTTTGCCCCATCTTTAGCCGGTTCTTTATCATTACACGCAGTTAAGCCAAATGCTAAGGTGGCAGTGGCTAAAAGTGCGGTCAATGTTTTAAATGTTTTCTTCATAGTTTGTCCCTCTCGGTTCATAATTTAAGATATTTAAGAATGTTTTCGCACGATCCGTGGTTGGATTCGTGAAGAAATCTTCCGGTTTTGCCTGTTCAATGATTTGCCCTTTATCCATAAACACGATGCGATTGGCTACTTGACGGGCGAAGTTCATTTCGTGGGTAACGATAAGCATCGTCATGCCATCTTTGGCGAGACCTAAAATCACATCAAGTACTTCACGTACCATTTCAGGGTCAAGAGCGGCGGTCACTTCATCAAACAGAATAATTTCAGGATTCATGCAAAGTGAACGGACAATGGCAATTCGCTGTTTTTGTCCACCGGATAATTCACGTGGATAGGCATTTTTTCGGTCGTATAAACCTACGCGTTTAAGTAACTCATCGGCTTGTTTTTCAGCTT
>NZ_CALJRX010000064.1 GCF_937976265.1 uncultured Haemophilus sp. | reverse complement strand
ATGACCGCCAAAATAGCTTTCATCAAGCTCAATTTGACCATCAAAAACCTCATCGGCTTCAAGGGATAAATGATAGCTAATGACTTCACGAATTTTTCTGTAAAACAAAATCCCTGAATTGGCTTGGATACCGAGTAAATCAGCCGCTACTTGAGCTTTAACGTCTAATACAAAAAATCCAAGGAGCTTATTTTGTATAGATTTATTTAATTTACAATGAGTTATCTTCATTTTTATAGATTAGAACACTTACTAATCTACGTCAGTCCCAAATTTTAACTGCAGTTTTATTTAAAACAGTTTGGGGCGAAACTATTTTCGTCCCAATATTTTAGTGATTTAACCTAATACATAGTGGCAAAAATTTTTGCCATATTTTGTGAAAATATTATGCGCTCAATAATTCAGGTAAAACACAAATTGCATAGGCAAAAATAACTAATATTATGACAAGTAAAATTTTTTCCATGTGGGTCAATTTTATCTTGCCGTGGAATTGTCGGTTTGAATAAAGGAATAACAAGATCCCCGGAACATAAAGTACCACGGATAATAATAAATATTGTAATCCTGCAGCATAAACAATCCACAAACCATAGATAGATGCCATAATCCCCGTTAATTTGATAAACCATTTAGCTTGTGTTTGAAATGCGAGCTTGGTTAAGTAGGCACCAATTAAAAAGTAAGGAATTAAGATCATTGACGTTGAAATTAACAATAGAGTGTTATAACTTTGTTCAAAAACTAATACCATAACCAAACATAACTGTACGATAAAGCCAGTAAACCAAAGCGAGTTTATGGGTGTACCGTTATCATTAAGTTTGTCGAGAATTTTCGGGAATGCCCCATTTTTTGAACCGAGATAAGGCACTTCTGCGGAATACATCGTCCAACTTACATAAGAAGCTAATACAGATACAATTAAACATGCGGTAATAATGACTTTGCCTGTTGGGCCCATCATCGCATCGAGTAGTGGTCCCATAGACGGATTAGCTAAATTCGCAATGGTTTCACGCGGTAAAATACCTAAAGAAAGTATAGTAATTGCCACATACAAGCCAAGAGCAATGATGATCCCTAATACGGTTGCTAAACCCACATCACTTTTTTTCTTGGCATGTGCCGATAAAATAGATGCACCCTCTACACCAGTAAACACCCAAAGTGTAATTAACATTGTATCTTTGACTTGTGCAGTAGTGCTATTACCAAGTGCGGTAGCTTTTATATCAGATTTGAAAATGTCCGCATCGAAATACCATGCACCAAGGATAATAAATAAAATAAGTGGTGCAACTTTAACAAAGGTTGCGACTAAATTTACAGATGCGGCTTCTTTGATTCCACCTGCAATTAAGGCATGAACTAGCCATACTATAATCGAAGCACCCACAAAAGAAGCAATGGTATTTCCTTGCCCAAAAATGACCGCACTTTCGTTATCAGTAAAAACACCTAAGCCTTCAAAAGCAACGGTTAAATAGCCCACAATGCCGATAGTAGCACAAAGCCAATAACCCCAAGCGGACATAAAACCCAGTAAGTCACCGAATCCTTCTCGTGCATAGGTGTAAATCCCACCGTCTAAATCAGGGCGTAGGCGAGAGATAAAGAAAAAAGAAAGTCCTAAAAAGATAATACCTACGCCAGTGATTAACCAACCGATAGAAATACCTTCAGCACCAGCGACAGCTGCCATATTTTGAGGCAAGCTAAAAATACCTGAGCCAATCATTGAACTCAATACCAAAGCGGTAAGAGAGAGAAGTCCGATTTTTTTATTTAACATGAGCGTTCCTTATACTGCAGTTATTTTAAATTCTCACTTAACACTTGAATAAATTCTCGCCCAATACCGCAACATCCACCTACAATAGCTGCACCTTGCGCCGTCCATTTTTTAGCCCAATCTAAATAGGTCTCTGGGGTTAAATCTTTACGCACTTCATCTAAACCGTCATTTGCTGTGGCATCTTCAGGTTGTGGTGCAAACGCATTGGCGTAAGCGCCTGTTTGTATATGGGATGCACCAAGTTGAGCAAGGGTTTCCCTTGTTACAATTAAGGCTTGTTCAATCACTTCAGGTTGACAGCAGTTAAATAGGATGGCAGACACACCAATTTCAACCATTTTTTCTACCGCACTTTTCACACTTTCACCCGAACGAAGTTGTGGTTCCGGTGTAGGTTTTTCGTCAATTAACGTAAAAGAAACCCATAACGGTCGCTCATCTTTCGGTAATAATTTCTGTACAGAAACAGGTTCAATAATGGCGCTTTGCGTTTCACATAACCACAAATCCACATAAGGAGAAAGTCCGTCAATAAGAGGTTGAGCAATTTCAGCAAAACGCGCTTTCTCAATTAAGTCTGCGCGATATGAACCAAACATAGGTGGTAATGAACCTGCGATTTTTGTGGTGTAAACACCTGAGTTTTTCACCGCACTTTTTGCTAATCGACCAGCTAAGTCAGCAAGCATTTTACCGTCCGCATGAAAACGCTGTTCACCAATATGAAAAGGCACAACTGCATAGCTGTTTGTGGTAATGACTTGTGCACCAGCTTTAATAAATTCTTCATGTACCTGTTGAACAGCAGAAGGCTTTTCATAAAGAGAAAGCGCAGACCATTCTGGTTGTTTAAAAGGCGCATTTAAACGCATGAGTTCACGGCTCATACCACCGTCTAAAATGGTGATTGACATAAAAATATCCTTAAATCCATCGTCTAACGGATTGTTTATATTCTAAATAAGCTTGACACAAATTTTTGTGCTAAAAACTGTTCTTCAGGTTTAATTTGAAATTCAGTGAGATAAACGACAAAAGCAACCACAACGAGTAGTCCCCAAAAGGTTCCGCAAAATAATGACCATGCCAATAACCAAAGTGTTAAGCTGAGATACATAGGATTTCGACTGATACGAAAAATCCCTGTTGTCACCAAGGTTGATATCATTTCAATACATTGTGGATTAAGGGTAGTTTTGGTTTGCCAAAAAGCCCATAGATTTAATAGTGCAATACTCAGACCTGCGATAAATAATCCGCCTATTACCCACACCAATGTATCGCTTGTAAATAATGTCGTCGGCAAAAGACGGATTATGCCCAAACAACACAAAAATAAAAGTGGCGGTGGAATTTTCAACTTCATCATTTACTCAAAAAGAAACCGCACTCTAACAGAATATGCCAAAAGTGCGGTTGATTTTTTCATATTTTCTTAGATCTTTATTCTATATGTTATTACACATTAAAGCGGAAGTGCATTACATCGTCATCTTGAACAATATAATCTTTGCCTTCTAAACGCCATTTACCAGCTTCTTTAGCCCCATTTTCGCCTTTGAATTGAATAAAATCTTCATAGGCAATCACTTCTGCACGGATAAAAACCTTTGGGGCTGACGTAGATTAGCCCTAAATACCACACCATTTTCGCAATGTTTTAA
>NZ_CALJRX010000063.1 GCF_937976265.1 uncultured Haemophilus sp. | reverse complement strand
AAAAAGACCTTAGAGGAGGCACATAATGAGTAAAAAAACCGTATTCGACAGCATTTTATCCGGGCTGAATGAAGCACTGGAAGATGCAAAAAAAGGGACTCCTTCGTTAAAAAGACATCGAGTCACCGTCATTCCTCTCAAAGAATATGAAGCAAATGATATAAAAAAAATCAGAAATTCAACCGGCCTATCTCAAAAATACTTTGCAAGTTATATGGGCGTTTCCATTAAAACTGTAGAAGCTTGGGAAGCAGGTACCAACCATCCTTCCGGTTCAGCCAACAGACTTCTTCATATGATGGAACTGGATAACGAACTCACAGAAAAATATCCCTTTATTTCCAAGGCTTCCTCCATCTGATATTTTTCACAAGAAAATCACACCCTTCTTTCTTCATGAGGTCTATACTGTGCAGCAAAGAATAGCATAATTTCACGAAAGGATGTATAGTACTTGAACAATACCGATTCCCCAAAGGGATGAAAGGGGCGAAAGGAGTCATGATGGAAATACAAAAAACAGCCAGTGCCGGCACTACGGAGAAATGTGATTGCCTGGTAACCGTTTCTAAAGGAAATGGCGGTAGAACGGTGCAGCTTAAATCCAAGGTGCTCTACGAGTACGGAGACAGAATGGTCGCTTTGGTGCATCATTGCCTTACGAAAATGGGCATTCAGGATGCCTTGGTGGAGGTAGAGGACATGGGCGCCTTTGACCACATCCTTGTGGCAAGATTACAGGCCGCTGTTTACCGCAGTCAAGATAAAACGGAAAATATTCCTTGGGGGGAGCTGCTCTATGAATCATAAAAATCGTCTGCGAAGAAGCATGATGTTTCTGAACGCACAGAAACCGAACCTTTTAAAGGATCCCTATATCTACGGGGCGGACTCCTTGATTTTCGATTTGGAAGATGCTGTTGCCCTTGGAGAAAAGGATGCTGCAAGGTTTACCCTCTTTCATGCCTTAAAAAAAGTAGATTATCAAAACGCAGAAAAAGTGGTGCGGATTAACGGCATCGATACCCCCTTTTGGAAGGAGGATATTCGCTGCGCCGTATTTGCCGGCTGTGACAGCATTCGTATTCCGAAAACGGAATCCAAAGAGGATGTTCTTTTGGTGGAAGCGGAAGTGATAAAGGCGGAGCAAGAAGCCGGTGTAGCTCCCGGAAGCATCCTTCTTATGGCGGCCATTGAGTCTGCCAAGGGCGTGGTACATTTGGAAGAAATATGCCATGCCTCGGACAGACTCTTCGGCGTAGCTCTATCCGCAGGAGATTATACCAAGGATTTACATACCGGAATCAGTGGAAGCGGCGTAGAGCTGATCGGCGCAAGGCAACTGATGATTATTCATGCCAGAGCCGCAGGAATACAGTGCTTTGATACCGTTTATCCCAATCTGGAGGATATGGAAGGCTTCCGAAAGGAAGTGGAACTGATTCACACCATGGGCTTTGACGGAAAATCCATTATCAACCCAAGACAAATTCCCGTTGTGCATGCTGTTTATACGCCAAGCGCGGAGGAAATTAGCTTTGCCGAAAAAGTAGTACAGGAAATTGATGAGAAACGAAGTCAGGGCATCGGTGTATTTACCGTGGACGGGAAAATGATAGACATCGCCTTTTATGACGGGGCAAAACGAACCCTTGCTCTTGCAAAGGCTGCCGGCGTTTTGGAGGAGGTGCAAAATGATTAATGCAGTGGGGAGAGATATCCCGGATGCGGTTTTAGCGGAAACCGGGAAAACCGTATTTCAGGGAAGCAGACATTTTGACGGCTACTCTTATGAAAAAGCAGCCGTAAAAGCGAGAGCACGAATCGGCGGTGAGGGCAGTAAGCTGGTGGATGATTTGCAGGAGATCTTACGAAAATGCAACGCCCATGACGGCATGACCATCAGCTTTCATCATCATTTTCGGGAGGGAGACTTGGTGGTGATGCAGGTGATGCAGGCCATTCACGAGATGGGCTTTAAGAACATTACTATCTGCGCCAGTTCCCTAAGTAAAGCTCAGGACGAACTTGTTCCCATGATAGAAGACGGTACCGTAACCCGGATTGAAAGCTCCGGGGTTCGGGGAAAAATCGGAGAAGCCATCAGTGAAGGAAAGCTGCAAGGAATCGCTATTCTCCGTTCCCACGGCGGAAGGGTTCGGGCTATCGAAACCGGAGAAACGAAAATCGACATCGCCTTTATCGGAGCCCCGAGCTGTGATGAATACGGAAATTGCCGGGGGACAGGCGGGCGCAGCAACTGCGGTGTGCTCTCCTACTCCGCCATTGATGCGGAGTATGCCGAGTATGTGGTGGTTTTAACGGATTGTCTTGTTCCCTTTCCGAATTTTCCGGCAGATATCAGTATGACCGACGTGGACTATGTGCTAAAGGTAGATGCTATTGGAGATCCTGACAAAATCGCTACCGGGGCAGCCCGTCCGGTAACGGATAGAAGAAAGCTGATGATGGCGGAAAGCTGTGCGGAATTTATTGCCGCTACCCCCTATTTCAAGGAGGGCTTCACCTTTCAAACCGGAATCGGCGGGGCAGCAAGTGCCACGGCACTGTGTCTTTCGGAGAAAATGCGGGAGAAAAACATTCATATGGGATTTGGTGCCGGAGGAATGTCCAAGCCCATGTGCGATTTATTAGATGAGGGATTGGTTTCCTGCCTTTTGGATACCCAAGATTTTGATTTGCCTTCTATCGAAAATCTCATTTCCCATCCGAAGCATTTTTCCATCAGCACCAAGGAATATGCGGATCCCTTCTGCAAAGGTGCCGTGGTTAATAAATTGGACTTTGTGATTTTAGGGACTTTGGAAGCGGATATCCATTTTCACTGCAATGTGGTGGTGAGCTCTGAAGGAGAATTGATGGGCGCTCAAGGAGGACATCCGGATACGGCTGTCGGCGCAAAATGCACTATTGTCATCACGCCATTGGTGCAGGGAAGAATTCCTACTATTCGAAATGCGGTAACCACAGTTACTACTCCCGGGGAAACTGTGGATGTGATTGTCACTGACTATGGAATAGCCATTAATCCCAAGCGACCGGAGCTTTTTGAGGCTGCAAAAGCCGCAAAACTTCCGATAAAAAGCATTGAGGAATTACGGGATATTGCCTACAAAATCTGCGGAGAGCCGGCTAAACCGGAATATGAGGATAAGGTGGTTGCCATTATCGAAGCCAGAGACGGCAGCATCATGGATGTTGTGAGAAAACGGAAAGATAAAAATCTCATCACCTTAAGTACGGAGTAAAACCGAGAGAAACTCAAGTAAAACCAAGAGTAACTCAAGTAAAGCCAAGAGTAAATCGAATAAAACCAAAAATGGAAATAAATGGAGTTAAGCCAAGTTCCATTCGTGTAGAAGCAAGTATGTAATTTGCGTCAAGGGAGTTCAAAATGGAATTTTATTGTAAAAGCGGAGAAAGAATCCATGTGGATATTCTGGGAAAAGGCTTTCCTATCGTCTTTCTTCATGGAAATAATCTGCAAAGCGGATATTTTGCAAAGCAACGGGTTCTCCGTAAAGAGTTTCAGCTCCTTTTCGTAGACAGCTTAGGCCATGGAAAATCCGGAGACCTGCAGGGGGAAACCAGTTTTGCTTATCTTTCCGACAGTCTGGAGGAGCTGCTTTCCTTCCTTTCCATAGAGAAATGCCTCTTGGTGGGGCACAGTGACGGCGCGAACCTGGCTCTGGAATACGCCGGTCGCCACGGCGAAAGAGTGGCCGGGATTCTGGCAAACAGCGGAAATATTTCCTTTTCCGGTCTAAAGTTCCTTCCCCGCTATGCCTGCTATCTGGAAGAATGGCTCTACCGCTTTTTGGGGCTCTTTCTTCCCGCCTTTAAACGGAAGTCCAGGGTTTCTCCCCTTTTACGGGAAAATGTGGATGTGCCGAAGGAAATTTTTAAGAAAGCGCCTTACCCTGTAGTGGTTTTGGTAGGGGATAGGGATATGATTAAACGGAAACACAGCATGGCTATTGCGAAGCTTTTCCCCAAGGGAAAATTTCT
The DNA here is from genome assembly GCF_937976265.1 of uncultured Haemophilus sp. Classification (GTDB taxonomy): domain Bacteria; phylum Pseudomonadota; class Gammaproteobacteria; order Enterobacterales; family Pasteurellaceae; genus Haemophilus_D. The sequence goes on along the minus strand of NZ_CALJRX010000063.1, from coordinate 12,033 downwards.
GGAGCGAAGGGGACAGGGACATAACATCCCGAAAAAAGACAGTGTCTACTTTAACCGATTAATAGAAAAAATGGCGCAGGGCATACAGCCTTGATACTGCCCTAATCAAACAGTAAGATACTGATTACACGATATAAGCATCGATTATCAGCACTAGTTGCTGATAAAGTAAGGCAAAAATCGCAAAACAAAGTTCGTATAGAGTAAAGAAACTTCGGTTTCCCGAGTAAGGAGGAAAATTTGAATAAGCTGATTTCTTTTTTCAAAAAATGGCAAAATGTTCTTAAGAGCATTCTTTTCCTGAGCATTTCTATTTTGGTGCTTTTGGAACTGATTAAAATGGGAAAGACCATTTCCCCGGAGGCGGTAAAAAGCATATTGAGCGGTCTGTCTCCTCTCCAAATTGTAAGTCTCCTGGTTCTGGGAATCCTTTCGGTTTCTCCGATGATGCTTTACGACTTTATTCTTTGCAAGGAGCTGAAAAAGAAGATTTCTTTGGGAAAGCTAATCGAAAGCAGCTGGACCATCAACAGCCTAAACAACCTGATCGGCTTTGCCGGCCTTGTGGATGTGGGGCTACGTTATAGCTATTTTACGGAAGAGGATAAAGGGGAGGAAACCATGCAGGGTATTTCCAAGGTTATGCCTTATTTTATGTCCGGGCTTTCCCTCTATTCTCTGCTTTCCTTCGGGCTCTTGTTTTTCGTTCAGGAAAATACCGTTTTAAAGCCTTACAGTTTTGTTCTTCTTCTGGCTTCCCTGATTCTTCCGGTCTTGCTTTTTCTTTCTACAAGAAAAAACTGGTCTTACTTTGGAAATTTATCCAAGAAGAAGATTTTGGCTTTAATCGTAACTTCCCTTTTGGATTGGGGCTTTGTTTCCTGCTTTTTCTTTTATTGCGGAAGAACACTGGGCTACAGCGTAAGTCTTGCAAATACACTGCCTTTATTCTTTATTTCCATCTGTATCGGTATCGTCTCCATGATTCCCGGAAGTCTCGGAAGCTTTGACTTAATGATGATGAGCGGTCTTTTACATTTTTCCGTAAATAGAAATGAGGCGGCAAGCTGGTTACTGCTTTTCCGTATCTTTTATTACATCATTCCCTTTGCCATCGGCCTCCTCTTCTTTGTAAAAAGTATGGGCGGACAAATCAATCAAAAATTTTACGGTCTGCCCAAGAAGCTTAGCTCCCTACTGGGACAGGGCATCAGCCACTTTATGGCAAATTTCTTCGGTTTTTTTCTGATGGCCACCGCCATCCTTCCCGATGAAATTCATAGTATTCCACTCATAGGACAAATGGATCCCATAAGAGGGCAGCTGCTTTGGCAGTTTCCAAGCTTCCTTTTGGGCTCTTTATTTTTCCTATTGGGAAGACTCCTAAAGAGAAAAGCCGCCTTTTCCAAGCCATTTGCTCTTCTATTATGCATTGTGACTCTTTTGTATATTAATTTGGGGAGCATTTCTCTTTTCAGTAGCCTCTATCTCCTCTTTTTTATGCTGCTGCTCTTTGTCCGAAGAAAAGAACTTTCCAGAAAAGCCTTTTTCTATCCTATGGAAGACCGTTTAAAGGATTTTTCCTATATTGTAGGGAGCCTTTTGATTACGCTCTTTCTTTTATACCTTTCCAGCGGAAATACCGGAAAAGAAAGTCTCGGCTTCCTCATTTTCCATAAGGGAGTTCTGCACAAAATCAATGCTTTCTCAAAGCCCCATTATTTTACAGTGTTTTTGAACTATTTCCTGCATCTTTTTGCCTATTTTCTGATTCCGGCACTTTGCTATATTGCCGTGGGAGCGTTGGCCGGAGATAGGCATTTTTCCTTCGGTGAAAAATTCAATCAGGAACGCTTTCAAAACTTTTTACATAGCTTTTCCAATACTAACTTGGATGCTTCTCTTGCATTTTTGGGTGATAAACTTCTCTACTACTACAGAGAAGATGATAAGGATCTGACAGCTTTCCAGTTTGCCTTGGAAGACGGCAAAGCTGTGGTTATGGGAGACCCTATAGGAGAAAGAAAATATTTTGATAAAGCAGTTTCCGCATTTATTAAAGATGCGGAAGAAAAAAATCTCACTCCGCTTTTTTATGAGGTCGGTCAGGAGATGACTTTAATACTACACAACTATGGATATGAATTTATGAAGTTCGGAGAGACTGCCAGAGTTGATCTTAGTGAATTCGGTCTAATCGGAAAAAACGGAAAAAAGTTTCGTGCCATTATAAATCGAGGGGAAAACAGCGGATATCACTTTAAGATGGAGTTGCCTCCTTTTTCTGATGATTTTTTGGATAAACTGGAGCATATTTCCGATGACTGGCTTGACAATAGGCAGGAAAAGGGATTTTCTTTGGGCTTTTTTGACAGAGATTATCTTTCGCTTGCACCTATTGCCTGTGTCTTGGATGAAGACGGACATATTTTGGCATTTGCCAACTTTTTAGTATGCAATACCGACATTGAAGCAAGTATAGACTTAATGCGTTATGACCCCAAAAATGAAAAAGGCGGTATTATGGACTATCTTTTTGTTCAGATTTTTCTTTACCTTAAGGATAATAATGTTAATTACTTTGATCTGGGTATGGCTCCTCTTTCCAATGTCGGACAGTATGAGCACAGTTTCTTTCAAGAGAAACTTGCATTCTTAGTCTATAGCTTTACCAATAGATTTTATTCATTCGGAGGACTTAGAAAATATAAGGAAAAGTTCGCACCGATCTGGGAAGCAAGATACCTTTCCTACCCAAAGGACAGTGCGCTTCTTTTTAATTTGCTTTCTATTTATAGGATAGATAACAGGCAGGTGAAGAAGGGGTGAGAAATTTTGGGATGGTTTTATAATTAAAACCATCCCAAAACTCTACATTGATCTATATAGGCACATTGATGTGGATATCTCAGCTACCTGAACTGCAACTTTTTTACAAATCGCTCATGCTGTCTGTTCTAATATAAAATGTTCCTCTACCCGAACCCTTTCGAATAATAATCCCTTCTTCTGTAAGCTTTTTTAATGCTGCCAAGGTTGAAGATCTTCCTATACTTGGACAGTTTTGCACAACATCCGCTCCTGTAAACTTCCCTACTTTTTTCTCTACATAAATTTTCACAATATCATAGGAACTACTGCTTTCTTTCATGAGTCCGACTCTTTCTTCAAACTCAGTGTAACAAGACAAAATCACCTGCAACATATACTTTATAAAAGGAGTAGCATCGTTTTTTTCTTCATGCCATCCCATATCGGCTTTTTCCAGTGTATCATAATATATGTCCTTTGTTTTCTCTATTTGTGTGAAGAATGTCATTGGTATTTTGCATTGGGAGTGAAACTATCCGGTACCACATAACCTTGACTACGTTTTTGTAAACGGTCATCGCCCACCGCTTCTGCTGCATTAAACGCTTTCTCTTCATCGCCGCGTTCAAATAAACCACTTTTCACCGCTTGGCTTGCCCAAACACCGGCGAAACAGTCAGCTTGAAGTTCTAATTGAACAGAAAGTTGATTTGCCGTTTTACGATCGCTGCTTTGTTGTGCGCGATTCACTTGTGGCAGAATACCAAGCATATTTTGCACGTGGTGACCGACTTCGTGTGCAATTACATAAGCAAAGGCGGAATCACCCGCTGCACCCAGTTTATTTTTCATTTCATTATAGAATGATAAATCAAGGTAAACTTTGCGATCGCTCGGACAGTAGAATGGACCCATTGCAGATTGACCGGTACCACAGGCAGTTGGCGTTACACCATTGTAAAGCACCATGGTTGGCTCGCTATAGGTTTTACCCATTTGTCTAAAATATTGTCCCCAAACGGTTTCAGTATCCGCTAATACCACTTTAGAAAGGCTCGCAAGTTGTTGCTCTTCTTGGGTTTCTAATTGTTGAGAGCTTTGTCCTGAGAAATCCGGCGTGCCCACTAAGCCTGAAAGATCCACGCCATAATAAGCACCAACTAATAAGATAATAATACCGAGAACACCAGTGCCTCTTCCGCCACCGAAGTTACCGCCACCAGAGCCACGTCTATCTTCAATATTTGAGCTTTCTTTACGACCTTGCCAACGCATAATTTTTCCTTTCTGAGTGAGTAAATTTAAAATCGGCGTATTCTATCAAAGTGCGGTCAATTTTAGATCAGTTTTCTTGAAATATTTACATAGCTTTACACTCTGATTTATAGACTTCTTAAGGGAATTTCAGTATCGTAATAATCCCTTAAACAAACATACAAAAGGAACTTTAAAATGGGTTTATTTGATTTTGTCAGTGACATTGGTAAGAAAGTTTTCTCTAAAGAAGAGGAGGCGTCTAAAGCAGTGACTCAACACATCGCAGAAGACAATCCAGGCGTGGAAAACTTATCTGTTACCGTTGAAAATGGTGTAGCAAATATCCAAGGTGTGGCATCAACTGCAGCAGCATTAGAAAAAGCAGTATTAATGGCGGGTAACATTCAAGGTATCCACTCAGTAACAAGCGATGCAAGCATTAATAACGGTGAAACCTTAGGCAGTGATGAAACATTCTATGTAATCCAAAAAGGTGACACCTTGTGGAAAATCGCTGAGAAAGCTTACGGAAATGGCGCGAAATATACCGCGATCGTTGAAGCGAACAAAGAAGTGATTAAAGACGCGGATAAGATTTTCCCAGGTCAAAAAATTCGTTTACCGAAAGGTTTATAATTCGATAAAAAGTGCGGTTATTTTTGACCGCACTTTTTTCTTTATCAAAAATTGTTGATAAATTGTGCAATTTTAGCGGGTTTTCTATTGAATTTTCCGGTTTCTATCGACTGTTTGATTTTCTTTCGCTATAATTTGGCGGTTTTTTATTTTTACAAACAATAACGTGTTCGGTGTGGTTTTTACCGAGTGCAACATTAATTGAGGTTACAAATGTCATTAAATATTGAAACAACTCAAGGTTTAGAGCGTCGTGTGACGATCACCGTTCCAGCTGAAGCTGTAGAAAAAGCAACTCGTGAAGAATTCAAACGTGCAGCAAAAAATGTACGTGTTGATGGTTTCCGTAAAGGTCACGTGCCAGCTCACATCATTGAACAACGTTTTGGCGCATCAATCCGTCAAGATGTATTAAACGATTTATTACCACGTCATTTCTTTGATGCAGTAATCGCTGAGAAAATCAACATCGCAGGTCGTCCAACTTTCGCTATCGAAACGTTCGAACCTGGTAAAGATTTATCATTCACTGCAACTTTCGAAGTGTACCCAGAAGTTGAATTAAAAGGCTTAGAAAACATCAAAGTTGAGAAACCAACTGTTGAAATCACTGAAGCTGATATCGATAAAATGATCGATGTATTACGTAAACAACAAGCAACTTGGGCTGAAAGCAAAGCTGCAGCGAAAGCAGATTCTCGCGTAACAATCGACTTCGTTGGTTCTGTAGATGGCGAAGAATTCGAAGGCGGTAAAGCAACTGATTTCGTTCTATTCATGGGCCAAGGTCGTATGATCCCTGGTTTTGAAGAGGGCATCGTAGGTCACAAAGCAGGCGAACAATTCGATATCAATGTGACTTTCCCAGCGGAATACCATTCTGAAAACTTAAAAGGTAAAGATGCAAAATTTGCGATCACCTTGAAAAAAGTAGAAGAAATGGAATTACCAGAATTAACTGATGAGTTCGTTGCTAAATTTGGTCCAAACACCAAAACTGTGGCAGATTTACGTGCAGAAATCCGTAAAAACATGGAACGTGAATTGAAAAACGCATTAGTTTCTCGCGTTAAACAACAAGTCATCAACGGTTTAATCGAACAAAACCCAATTGATGTTCCAGCTTCTGCAGTAGAAGAAGAAATCAATGTGTTACGTAACCAAGCAGCACAACGCTTCGGTGGCAATGCACAACAAGCTGCACAATTACCACGTGAATTATTTGAAGCTGATGCAAAACGTCGTGTTCAAGTCGGTTTATTATTCTCTGAAGTGATCAAATCAAACGAATTGAAACCGGATGAAGAACGTGCGAAAGCAATGATTGCGGATATCGCTTCTGCTTACGAACAACCCGCTGAAGTAGTTGAATATTACAGCAAAAATGAAGAGTTAATGAACAACATTCGCAATGTAGTATTAGAAGAACAAGCTGTTGATGCGGTTCTTGCTAAAGCTCAAGTGACTGAAAAAGCGTCTTCATTTGATGAGATCATGAATCCACAAGCATAATAATTGATAGAACGTGAATTAAATTCACAGGCATATCATCGAAAAGTGCGGTCGTTTTTTTCAATGAAAGCGACCGCATTTTGTTTTTACTGATTTTCGGGTAGAATATTGCCCGATTTTTTAGCACATATTTAGGGGCAAAAATGAGTGTAATTCCTATGGTTGTCGAACAAACCTCTCGTGGTGAACGTTCGTATGACATTTATTCCCGCCTATTAAAAGAGCGCGTGATCTTCTTGAGTGGTGAAGTGGAAGATCGTATGGCAAATTTGATCGTGGCACAGCTACTTTTCTTAGAATCAGAAGATCCGAAAAAAGACATCAATATTTATATTAACTCACCGGGCGGTTCAGTGACTGCGGGTATGGCAATTTACGATACCATGCAATTTATTAAACCGGATGTGCGTACCCTTTGCATTGGTCAAGCTTGCTCAATGGGCGCATTTTTACTTGCTGGAGGTGCAGCAGGAAAACGTGCAGCCTTACCGAATGCACGCGTGATGATTCACCAACCGTTAGGTGGTTTCCGTGGACAAGCATCAGATATTCAGATCCACGCGCAAGAAATTTTAAAAATTAAACAAACCTTAAACGAGCGTCTTGCTTTCCATACCGGTCAAAGCATCGAGCGTATCGAAAAAGACACCGATCGTGATAACTTTATGTCGGCAGAAGAAGCAAAAGCTTACGGCTTAGTGGACGATGTGTTGATTAAACGTTAAGGATTTAACATGACAACAAATGATAACGATCTTCACTGTTCTTTCTGCGGAAGAGAAAAAAGTGAAGTAGGTAAATTAATTGCGGGTACAGATGGTTATATTTGTAACGAGTGTATCGAGCTTTGCCACAGTATGTTGGAAGACAGTGGAGAAATCGAAACACCGAGCGAACTGGCCGTTGAAGAAAAATTACCGACACCGCACGAAATTCGTGCACATTTAGATGATTATGTGATTGGGCAAGATTATGCGAAAAAAGTCTTGTCAGTGGCGGTTTATAATCACTATAAACGCTTACGTACGAACCACCAAAGCAATGATGTGGAATTAGGTAAAAGTAACATCTTGTTAATCGGTCCAACAGGTAGCGGTAAAACCTTATTAGCACAAACCTTGGCGCGTCGTTTAAATGTGCCTTTTGCTATGGCCGATGCGACGACGTTAACTGAAGCCGGTTATGTGGGCGAAGACGTGGAAAATGTTCTGCAAAAATTATTGCAAAACTGCGATTACGATACGGAAAAAGCAGAGCAGGGCATTATCTATATTGATGAAATTGATAAAATCAGCCGTAAATCAGAAGGTGCGTCTATTACTCGCGATGTGTCTGGTGAAGGTGTGCAACAAGCCTTATTGAAATTAATTGAAGGCACTATTGCGTCTGTACCGCCACAAGGTGGACGTAAACACCCACAACAAGAAATGTTGAAAGTGGATACTTCGAAAATTCTCTTTATTTGTGGTGGGGCATTTGCTGGCTTAGATAAAATCATCGGTAAGCGTACACAAACTGATACCGGAATTGGCTTTGATGCGAAAGTAGAGAAGGAAGAAGAGAAAGAAAATCTTTCTGAATTATTCCGTCAAGTTGAGCCGGATGATTTAATGAAATTCGGTTTGATTCCAGAATTTATTGGTCGTCTTCCAATGATTGCGCCATTAAGCGAATTAGATGAAGAAGCGTTGATTCAGATTCTTACTCAACCGAAAAATGCACTGACCAAACAATATCAAGCATTATTTGGCTTAGAAAATGTGGAACTTGAATTCACGCCGGAAGCATTAAAAGCGATGGCGAAAAAAGCCCTTGAACGTAAAACCGGTGCACGTGGTTTGCGCTCAATCGTTGAGGCTGTATTGTTAGATACGATGTATGATTTACCTTCAATCGAAAACTTGCAAAAAGTGATTGTGGATGAAGAAACCATCGTTGATAACAAACCACCAAAGCTCGAATATAAAAATTAACAGAAAGTGCGGTTGTTTTTTCTAACATTTTTCATAGGCAATCTCGAAAGAAAATGCTACAATCGCACGTTCTGAAATTAATCTAAAAATTATTTATCCCTTATTTTATACGGATTCACTTATGACAACTGAAATTGTTGAGAAAAAGAAACACGACCAAAAACAAGTCGTAGAAGGAAAATCAAAAGGTTTAAACACGCTTCTTTGGATTCTTTCTGCAGCATTTTTTACTGCTGCAGCGATTGGTAACGTTTATTTTAAAGACGCCTTCTCTTTACCTGTACGTGTAGTTGGCGTAGTTGTCGCTTTATTAATTGCCCTTGGTTTAGCTGCAATTACTGAGCAAGGTAAAAAAGCTCGTACATTCTTTAGCGAAGCAAAAGTTGAAGCTCGTAAAGTGGTATGGCCAACTCGTGCAGAAACACGTCAAACAACTTTAATCGTAATTGGGGTAACCGTGCTTACCTCTTTATTCTTCTGGGCAATTGATTCAATTATCATTGCATTAATTAACTTCTTAACTAATTTGAGATTCTAAAATGAGCGAAACTGAAAACGTATCCAAAAAACGTTGGTATGTATTGCAAGCATTCTCAGGTTTTGAGAGTCGTGTTGCAATCACATTGCGTGAATATATCAAACAACAACAAATGGAAGATCAGTTTGGTGAAGTGTTAGTGCCGACTGAAGAAGTCGTTGAAAACGTAGCAGGTAAACGTCGTAAAAGCGAACGTAAATTCTTCCCTGGCTATGTATTAGTTGAAATGGCAATGAATGATGACACATGGCACTTAGTGAAAAGCGTACCACGTGTAATGGGCTTTATCGGCGGTACACCAGATAAGCCAGCGCCAATTTCTAAACGTGAAGCAGATTTAATTTTAAATCGTTTAGAGCAAAGTGCTGAAAAACCACGTCATCGTAAAGAATATCAACCAGGTGAAGAAGTACGTGTGACAGAAGGTCCATTTGCTGACTTTAATGGTACGGTTGAAGAAGTGGATTACGAAAAAGGCCGCTTAAAAGTATCTGTATCTATCTTCGGTCGTGCAACACCAGTTGAACTTGAATTTGGTCAAGTAGAAAAAACACGTTAATTTCTCTTTACCAAAATAAGAAATTTAATGACCGCACTTAAAAAATAAAGTGCGGTTGTTTTTCGAGTAGTTTTTCTGCTTGAAATTTCGAGGCTGATTAATTAAAATACAGCCTTTCATTAACAGGGGAGCCGATTTCGGCGTTATCACCCATTTAGAGGAAACTAAAAAATGGCAAAAAAAGTCCAAGCATACGTTAAGTTGCAAGTTGCAGCTGGTATGGCAAACCCATCACCACCAGTTGGTCCTGCATTAGGTCAACAAGGTGTGAACATCATGGAATTCTGTAAAGCATTCAACGCTCGTACTGAGAGCATTGAAAAAGGTTTACCAATTCCAGTTGTTATCACTGTATATGCAGACCGTTCATTCACTTTCATTACTAAAACTCCACCAGCAGCAGTATTATTGAAAAAAGCTGCAGGTATCAAATCTGGTTCTGGTAAACCGAACAAAGATAAAGTGGGTAAAGTAACTTTAGATCAAGTTCGTCAAATCGCTGAAACTAAAGCAGCAGATATGACTGGTGCGACTATCGAAACTAAAATGAAATCAATTGCTGGTACTGCTCGCTCAATGGGCTTAGTGGTGGAGGAATAATACGATGGCTAAATTGACTAAAAAAATGAAAGCAATCAAAGCTGGCGTAGATTCTACTAAAGCATACGAAATCAACGAAGCAATCGCGTTATTAAAACAATTCGCAACGGCTAAATTCGTTGAAAGTGTTGACGTTGCAGTAAACTTAGGTATCGATCCTCGTAAATCAGACCAAAACGTTCGTGGTGCAACTGTATTACCACACGGTACTGGTCGTGAAGTACGTGTAGCTGTGTTCACCCAAGGTGCTAACGCAGATGCAGCTAAAGAAGCTGGCGCTGATTTAGTCGGTATGGAAGATTTAGCAGAGCAAATCAAAAAAGGCGAAATGAACTTTGACGTTGTTATCGCTTCTCCTGATGCAATGCGTGTTGTTGGTCAATTAGGTCAAGTATTAGGCCCACGTGGTTTAATGCCAAACCCTAAAGTGGGTACCGTAACACCAAACGTTGCTGAAGCAGTTAAAAATGCTAAATCTGGTCAGATCCGTTATCGTAACGATAAAAACGGTATCATCCACACAACAATTGGTAAAGCAAACTTCTCTGAAGTTCAATTAAAAGAAAACCTTCAAGCATTATTGGCTGCTTTAAACAAAGCAAAACCAACTACTGCAAAAGGTATCTTTATCAAGAAAGTAAGCATCTCTACAACTATGGGTGCTGGTGTGGCAGTTGATCAAGCTTCACTATAATTAAGCGTTAAAACTTAATTCACATTAACCGCACTTTGGGTAACTGAAGTGCGGTTATTTTTTGTGTTCTTTTCTATAAAGTGAGATATTGAGAATATAAAAGAGCGATCAAATTCAGAGTATAATGAAATTTGACCGCTCTTTTTATGAGAGATTACTTCGCTAAAGCGAAAATTGCTTCAATAGCTTCTTTGGTGTAAGTTTTTTCCACTTTTGCCTTGATAGCAGTTTGAGCTGCATTATCGACAATTTCAGCTAAGGTTTTATCATCAATGCCAAGTTGTTCAAGGCAGGTTGGTGTACCGATTTTATCAAACCAAGCTTTTAAGGCTTGAATACCCTCTTCAGCCTTATCTAAGCCAAATATTTCTTTAGCAAAGCGTTTGAATTGAGCGGGGTTTTGAGATTGATACCATTGCATCCACGCAGGCATAATCACGGAAAGGCCAGCTCCATGTGGCACATCTGAAATCGCACTCATGGAATGCTCAATCATATGATTTGGGAAACCGTAAGGTGAGATACCTAAATGAGTTAAACCGTTCAACGCAAGTGTGGCTGCCCAGGCAAATTCACCACGTGCATTGAGATCTTGTGGGTCATTGAGCAAGATTTCAGTCGTACGGATAACGGTTTTAATATTGCTTTCTACCAAGAAATCAATAATTTCAGGGCGATATTCTGCCGTGAAATAGGCTTCAATCGAATGAGCAATAATATCTGCGGCAGAATACACTAAATAATCACGACTGACGGTCGCTTGCAATTTCGGATTAATGACTGATACTTTTGGGAATAAATGATTGCTGTGAATTGAATATTTTTGCTGCGTTTCTTCATTAGTAATGACTGAGCCCCAGTTCATTTCACTGCCTGTTGCCGCAAGGGTTATTACATCAAAAATCATTAATGCTTTTTGCACCGGTGTGCCTTTAAAGAAGTCCCAAGTATCACCGTCATAGCACGCACCAGCCGCGATCGCTTTCGCACTATCAAGGCAAGAGCCTCCACCGATACTCAACACACTATCTGCACCAAAGGCTTTTGCCATTACAACGGCTTCACGGACTTTGCTGATTGTCGGGTTACTTTTTACCCCACCACATTCAATGTATTCAATGCCATGCTTACGCAAGCTTTTTGCCACATCTTCAAATAAACCGGATTGTTTGACACGCTCACTGCCATAGATAATTAAGGCCTTTTTTGCACCGTATTCGTGCATATATTTACCCATCTCTTTTTCTTTATCGAGACCAAATTCAATGCGAGTAGGGTTTTGAAAACTAAATGGATACATATTTATCTCCTTATTATCTGTTAAGTGCGGTCAGTTTTTGCGTTGTTTTTATTCCACAAAGTAATGCGGAATGAAGTGGCTATCATTGCCGGTCACAGGGGTAAAATCTTCTCTCAATCCGATGCCACAAGCCACATCACCCACAACCCAAGA
>NZ_CALJRX010000062.1 GCF_937976265.1 uncultured Haemophilus sp. | reverse complement strand
GATTATTCACAGACGGTTTCGCATTGGCGGTCAGACATACTCCCTATGACTTATGAAGATTATAAACAAATATTGTTTAGTAATGTAGATTAATGAAGGAGAAGAATAGTGACAGATAGAAATAAACCATTAGATGAAGATATGCAGTACGTTACTAGTTATGTAGGATCGGATGAAATCGAAGGTGGACGTATTCAAGCTAACTTCATTGTTGATACCTTAAAAGGTAATCCTGCCGAAGCGGCAATCTTGATGGGGCCTTTAGGACAAGATGCTCAAATTAAGCGTACGCAAGGCAATAAGGAAATTTTTGGTCAGCATAAAAATATTAAAATTTTTACTGAACAAGAAGGTAAATGGGATAGAGCTAAAGGCCTAGAAATTGCAGAAAACTTACTTGCGGCAAACAAAAACTTAAATGTTGTTGTTAGTAATAATGATGAAATGGCGATTGGTGCGGTATTAGCAGGCAGAAAATTAGGTCTTAAAGATGAAGATTTAATTATTGTTGGCCTTGATGCAACACCTGATGCATTAGATTATTTAGGTAAAGGATTAGATGCAACAGTGTTCCAATCAGCTGCAGGACAAGGTTCTGCGGGGGCTGAAATGGCCTATCTTGCTGCAAAAGGTGAAAAAGTTCCAGCTGTGAAATGGGTGCCTTTTGAACTCGTTACACCAGATAAAAAAGAGGAATATCAAGCGAGATATAAAAAATAGATTTTCTCATCTAAATAACGGAAGGGTGATAACCCTTCCGGTTAAAGCTAAAGAGATTTATTAATGGAGGGATGAACAATGTTAAAAAAGGTATGCATTTTAGTTATTAGTCTCTTTTTTGCCCCAGTTATTTTAGCCAAGTCGATAGTAGTTGGCGTTTCAATGTATAGCCTTGCAGATAAATATCCCACTTATTTGCAGGATTCCATGGATAAGTTTGTCGCCTCCCAATCTAATCTTAAATTTAAATATGCCGATGCGAATGGCGATCCCGCCAAGATGTTAAATGATGTGGAAAATTTTATTGATTCGAAGGTCGATGCTTTGATCATTATGCCAACAGATCAAAAGATCGTAAAAGCCATTGGATTAAAAGCAAGAAAAGCGAAGATTCCTTTAATTGTGGTGACAGTGAAACCGAATGAAGAAGACATGCAATACGTAGCGAGCTATGTTGGTTCTGAAGAAATCAAAAGCGGTGAAATGCAGGGCGAATTTATTGTTAATTCATTGAATGGTAAACCAGCTAAAGCCATTATTTTACTTGGACCGTTGGGGTTAGAAGCTCAAATTAAACGAACAGAGGGTAATAAAAAGATCTTTGCTCAGCATCCTGAAATTAAAGTGGTCGCAGAACAAGAGGCAAAATGGGATAGAGCTAAGGGGATGGAAGTCGCAGAAAATCTGCTTTCAGCTCACCGAGATGCAAATGTAATTCTGAGTAATAATGATGAAATGGCGATAGGGGCTTTATTGGCTGCGAAGAAACTTGGCTTTAAAGATGAAGACATGCTCATTGTAGGAATTGATGCAACACCAGATGCTTTAGCTTATTTAGGTAATGGCTTGGATGCTACCGTTTATCAATCTGCATCAGGACAAGGACGATTGAGTGCAGAAATGGCCTACAAGGCTGCGCTTGGCGAAGAGATTCCCAAATATAACTGGATTCCTTTTGAATTGGTTACCCCAGAAATGAAGGAACAATATATCAACAAATATAAGGAGTAAATTGACCGCACTTTATAACGTTATTTCCGTATTTATTTTTATCGAGTCAAGGAGTTAAACATGACTAATAGTAATAGCTCAAATTCTCCCTATATTTTAGAAATGAGAAATGTATCGAAAACATTTCCTGGGGTTAAGGCATTAGATCAGATCAATCTCCGGGTCAAGCGTGGAAGTGTTCACGCTCTGATGGGGGAAAATGGAGCAGGTAAATCCACATTGATGAAAATTCTATATGGAATTTATATTCCTGATGAAGGTGGAGAACTTATTCTAGATGATAAACCTTTTAAACCGGGACGTCCTATTGATGCAATTCGTCGTGGTCTAACTATGGTACCTCAGGAAATTTCTCCTGCTGCTAACTTGACGATTGCGGATAATTTTTATTTAGGTCGGGAAATAACGAAAGGTAAATTTTTCCTTAATCAAAAAGCAATGAATGAGCAAGCCTCTGCGATTCTAAAAGAACTTGGTGTGCCGATGGACGTGACAGAAAAAATGTCGGATGTATCGGTGGCAAAAGCGCAGTTGGTTGCGATTGCGACTGCCGTTTCTAATGATGCGAAAGTGATCATTATGGATGAGCCAACAACGGCATTAACTGAAAATGAAGTAGACCAACTTTATCGCATTATTGAAACGGTTAAAGCAAGAGGTATTGCGATTATCTTTATCTCTCACAAATTAGATGAAGTCTTTAGAGTATCTGATGAGATCACGGTAATTCGCGATGGTCAATATGTGGATACGAAGCCAACAAAAGAAGTGACCAAAGAACAACTCATTTCCATGATGGTTGGCCGTGATATGTCAGAAATGTTCCAACGTGAGCGTTTTGAGTTATCTGATGAGATTGTTTTAGAAATTAAACATTTTTCTCGAGAAGGAAAATATCAAGATATTAATTTTGCTGTACGTAAAGGTGAGATCTTTGGTATTGCAGGATTAGTTGGCGCAGGCCGTTCAGAAATAGTGGAAGGGTTATTTGGCTACAAACCAGCAGATAGTGGTGAAATTTATATTAAAGGCGAAAGAGTCGTTATTAATAATCCACTGGATGCCATGAAACATAAAATTGGTTTCGTAACGGAAGATAGAAAATTGACGGGCTTGTTCCTAAATCTGAGCATTACAGACAATATGATTATGCCGAAAATGTCGCCTTATTTAGAGAATTTCCTTGTATCTGTTGCAAGAGCACAAAAAACAGCAAATGAACAGAAAACGAAACTTAAAATAAAAGCGCCAAATGTAGAGGTGATTACGAATAATCTGTCTGGCGGTAACCAACAAAAAGTATTGCTTGCTCGTTGGTTATTACTAGAACCTGAAATTTTGATTTTAGATGAACCAACAAAAGGGATTGACGTCGGAGCTAAGGCTGAGCTCTATAAATTGATGGTTGAGTTATCAAAACAAGGTAAAACGATCATTATGATTACATCAGACATGTTGGAACTTTTATCAATGAGCGATCGTGTTATGGTTATGCATGAAGGGCATCAAGTTGGCATCATTCCGCATACAGAATTGACTCAAGAACGAGTACTTGAATTAGCTTCGGGTTAGTGTCTATTAATTAGAATGGTTTATTTATTAAGATTAAAAAAGTGAGAGGTTTATTATGGAAAACGTGACACTGAAGAAAATGATTAACGCGTATGGAATGGTTTTAATTTTAATTCTTCTCTTTTTAGCATTGTCTGTTTCAATAGACGGCTTTTTTTCAGCTAGAACAGTATGGAGTATTATCGAACAAGTATCCATGTTTGGTATTATTGCAATTGGTGTAACCTTCATCATTATCACAGGGGGTATCGATCTATCATCTGGTTCTGTGGTGGCGCTTACAGCAGTCGTTTCTGCTTCAATTGTAACTGGTGGCGATAGCGTATCATCTGCGCTATTGGCTTTTGCTGCATCAATTTTAATTGGTGCTTTATTGGGATTATTTAATGGTGGATTTACAGCGCTTGGTGGCATTCCGCCGTTTATCTCAACTTTAGGTATGATGATTATTGCACGTGGTGCCGCACAGCTTTATTCTGATGGTCGCCCAATTGATGCGTCTTCAGAAGCATTTACTTGGATCGCGGATGTGAATATTTTTGGACTTCCAGGGCTGGTCTTGCTGTATATCTTAATTGTAATTGCTTCTCATATTTTACTTAGCCGTTCAACCTTTGGTCGTCATGTTTATGCAGTAGGTGGAAACCTGAATGCAGCTAAAATCTGTGGTATTAACACAAATAGAACATTAATTTGGGTTTATATTCTAGGTGGTGCATTATCTGGATTAGCAGGTGCTTTACTTGCATCCCGAACCTATGCAGGTAACCCATCTTATGGTTTGGCGTGGGAACTTGATGCTATCGCCGCAGCAGTTATTGGTGGAGTTTCTTTAAGTGGTGGTTTTGGTACTATTCCAATGTGTGTGATTGGGGCTTTAATTATCGGTACCACCAATAAAGGCTTAAATATGTTAGGTGTGGATCCATACTGGCAACAAATTGTTAAAGGGGCAATTATTGTAATCGCAGTATTACTTGATACCTTAAAACGTCGTAAAAAAGGATAATATAGACAAATATCCATGATTTCAGAAAAGGCTACCCATTGTAGCCTTTTTATTTGCATTAAGGTTTAAAGCATAAAGAGAATGCATGTATGCGTTTTTATTAAGAAAAGTGCGGTCAAAAAAGATGGTGTTTTTGAAATGATGTAGTAATTATCTAAAATGCTAGCTGGACTTATTGGAAATTAAATCTCTATGGTAAATGAGGGAATGTTTTCCTCCATTTTTTGTTGTTTTAGGATATAAAAAAGACCTAAATTTCTTTAGGTCTTTTTCCATATTTATATGTTTAGTTCTAAGCAATTTCTGCTAATTTGACTGGGCGTCCTTCATCTAATGAACGTTTAGCCGCAAGTGCGATAATCACCGGTTGTAACCCATCATTACCATTCACTAAAGTCGGTTTGTCGTTTACTACGGAATCAACAAAACAAGCCATTTCGTCAGCAAAAGATTGCATATAACGTTCTAAGAAGAAGTATTTAGGTTTCTCGGCAATTACACCTGCTTCACAGGAATAAACCGCAGTAGAATCGGTATCATTGCGAGTTTGCACTGCACCTTTTGAGCCGAACACTTCTGCTCGTTGATCGTAACCGTAAACAGCTTTTCGGCTATTATCGATCACACCAATAGCACCGTTAGCAAGTTTTAAGGTGATAACAGCGGTGTCGATATCGCCAGCTTTACCGATTTCTGGATTGACCAGCACACCACCAGCTGCGTACACTTCTATAACCTCACTACCAGATAAATAGCGAATCATGTCGAAGTCGTGAATGGTCATGTCGAAGAACATTCCACCAGATACTTTTACATATTCAATTGGTGGTGCATCTGGGTCACGCGAGGTTACTCTAATTAAGTGCGGTTCACCAATATCACCATTTTCTACACGAGTTTTAATTGCTTTGAAGTTATGGTCAAAGCGGCGATTAAAGCCAACTTGGAATTTCACGCCAGCTTTTTCTACTTCAGCTAACACTTCTTTAATGCGATTGACATCTGCATCAACTGGTTTTTCGCAGAAAATGTGTTTGCCTGCTCGAGCAGCTTCAATAGAAATAGGCGCATGGGTATTGGTAGATGAACAGACTAATACGGCATCAATTTCCGGATCTTGTAGAATTTGTTTGTAATCCTCATAAACATGAGCAATGCCCATGCCTTTTGCCCATTGTTTGAGCTCATCCGTTACTCTGACGTCAGAAATTGCTTTAATTTCAGCGCCCTTCACATATTTTGTAATACTTTCAGAATGTACGCGACCAATACGACCGGCGCCGATAATACCTACTTTAATCATAATTAGATCCCCGCTGTTTCTTTAATGTATTTACGGCCTTTGACGGCGTATTCAAATGGGTTGGCTATAGCTGGGTCTTGTTCTGCCTCAACCACCATCCAGCCTTTATAATTGTGTTTTTCAAGAATATCAAAAATTGGTCTGAAATCGATTACACCATCACCTGGTACGGTAAATGTGCCTTTGCGAACACCTTCTAAAAAGCTAAGATCATTTGCTTTCACTTCAGCAACGACTTCATCACGCACATCTTTTAAATGCACGTGGCAAATTCGGTCTATGTATTTTTCTAATACGTCTAGCATCGCTTTTTGTGAGCCTTCAGAATAATAGATATGACCAGAATCAAATAACAAATACACATCATCGTTAACGACTTCCATATATTTATCAATTTCAGCCGGAGTTTGAATACCTGTACCCATGTGATGATGCAAGCATACTTTCATTCCTTTTTCAGCGGCTAATTTGGCTAGTTCATTATAGCCCTCAGCAAGGAGCTGCCATTCTTCTTCAGTAAAAACAGTTTTTTCTTTAAAAACAGCTTTTGTTGTGCCTTGGATACTACGGCTTTGTTCAGAACAGCCAATAACCTTAGCTCCCATAGCATGAAGGAAATCTCGATGTTTAATGAATTCTTTGATCGTTTCTTCTTTTTTGCCATCTACAAAAAAGGTACTAAACCAAGCATTACAAATTTGAATTCCACGAACGCTCAGTTTATGTTTCAGCACTTCCACATCGCGCGGATATTTATTTCCGACCTCGCATCCAGTAAAACCGGCCAGCGCCATTTCACTAACACATTGTTCAAAGGTATTTTCTTTGCCAAGATCAGGCATATCATCGTTAGTCCAACCAATTGGCGCGATACCTAATTTCACGTTTTCAGCTTTCATAGTTTTTCCTTCTCGAAAGAGTAGTTAAATTGGAGATAAATCAAATTCTTGACTAATAGCGTCTCGCTTCGTTAATGTGTTTCACACTATTTTCATGAGCTTTACGGATGGTCTCTTTTTCAGAAACCTCTGCTACGCCGACATGCCACCAGCTGCCATAGCCATGGATCATGGTTTTCGGTAGTACTTTAATATCAATTAAGGTGGAAACATTTTGTTTTTTAGCATCAGCTAAAGCGGCATACAATTCTTCTTCTGTTGTGACTTTGTAGGTCTTACATCCGTAAGATGCCGCGTTCATGGCAAAATCGACTGGTACGAATCCACCATCTAATTTATTCGTTTGTGGATTTCTGAAACGGAATTCTGTCGCAAAGCTATCCATACCATTACCAATTTGTAAGTTGTTAATGCAACCGTTGGTCATGTTGTCGAATAAAACGACATTAATTTTTTTATTTTCTTGTACGGATGTGACAAGTTCAGAATGAAGCATCATATAAGAGCCATCACCCAATAAGGCATAAACCTCTTTTTCTGGTTGAGCTAATTTTGCTCCCAAAGCCGCATTGACTTCATAGCCCATACAAGAATAGCCATATTCTAAATGGTAGGTATTTTCGCCTTTAGATTGCCAAGCTCTTTGCAAGTCGCCAGGTAAGCTACCAGCAGCTCCAACAATGATATCGTTTTCACCTAAGGTCTCATTGAGAATGCCTAGAACACGGCTTTGTGTTAAGCAAGATTGAGTAAGCTTAATAAATTCCTCATAAACTTTTTCTCGATCTAAGGCATCGTTGACTTCAGGTATGAAATCTTTTTCAGTGTAGGTCGCGTGATAGATACGTTGTAATTCTTGTTTAAATTGTGCTTTAGCCTCACTAATTAAATCACCCCATTGTGCTCGATAACGATAGCCTGTTGGCGATAGAAGTGCGGTCAGTTTTTCTAGGGTTTCTTTAGCATCAGCCACCACTTGGACACCATCTAATTTATAGGCATCAAAACGAGCGACGTTAATATTTAGGAATTTCACCTCTGGATTTTGGAAGATCCATTTAGAGGAGGTTGTGAAATCTGTATAGCGAGTACCAATACCGATAATGAGGTCCGCCTCTTTTGCCAAGAGATTAGCGGCTAAACAACCTGTTTCGCCTACGCCGCCCACATTCAAAACGTGCTCAGAAACGACCGCACTTTTACCCGCTTGAGTCTCGGCAAAAGGAATATGGAATGTTTCTGCAAAATGCTTGAGTTGTTCTGCGGCTTCTGAATAACGCACACCACCACCACAAACAATTAATGGTTTTTTCGAACTCATAATAAGCTCAATAGCAGATTTCAACATCGGCTCAGTTGGTAGTGTTCTTTCAATTCTGTGAACCCGTTTTTGTAGGAAATATTCAGGGAAATCATAGGCTTCGGCTTGAACATCTTGCGGTAGGGCGAGAGTTACGGCACCGGTATCTGCTGGGTCGGTTAATACTCGCATGGCATTAATACAGGCAGTCATTAATTGTTCTGGGCGACTAACACGATCCCAATATTTGCTTACTGCTTTAAATGCATCATTTGTACTAATACTTAAGTCGTGAAATTGCTCAATTTGTTGTAAAACAGGGTCTGGTTGGCGAGTTGCAAACACATCACCCGGTAAAAGAAGAAGTGGAATACGATTGGCTGTTGCAGTTGCTGCTGCTGTAATCATATTGGCCGCACCAGGCCCAACAGAAGAGGTACAAGCATAAATTTTTTTACGTAGATTTTGCTTTGCAAAACCAATTGCAACATGGGCCATACCTTGTTCATTACGCCCTTGACGAACGATGAGATTACCGCTGTCTTGTTCTAATGCTTGACCAATGCCTAATACATTGCCATGTCCAAAAATACCAAAGATACCTTCAACAAATTTAGTGACTTTACCGTCAAACTCAATATATTGATTATCAAGGAATTTTATTAGCGCTTGTGCCACAGTTAGTCTTACAGTTTTCATTGTAATCTCCTTTTAGGGTAACTTGCATTAGTGCTAGTATATAAGCATTCTTCTAATTTTAAATATTTTTGAAATAAAAATTTCATTTTTGAGACATAGATCAAACTTTTTTTAGCTCGAGAATCCGATTTTATAAATGAAGGTTAGACTGCTTATTAAACAGGATTGTTTTAGATGTAGTAGAACAATTTTTAGATATTGATTTTGTGATTAATGTCTAAAAAATGAAATTTCGTTATTGCTTTTTTTGAAATATATGTTTCAATTTGTATGGTGAAGCAACTTTATTAATTAGAAGGAATGGCATTATGAAAACGGTAGAAAAAACACTAGACCTCATTTGTCTCGGTCGCGTAGCTGTTGATCTTTATGCACAACAAATTGGTGCGAGATTAGAAGATGCATCTTCTTTTTCCAAATATCTAGGTGGATCTTCAGGTAATGTTGCCTATGGAACTGCTGTGCAAGGTGTGAAATCCTCAATGCTTGCACGTGTTGGGGATGAGCATATGGGCCGTTTCTTGCGTGAAGAGTTACAGCGTGTTGGCGTAGATACCAGTCATCTCATTACGGATAAAGAACGCCTAACCGGACTTGTCATTTTAGGTATTAAAGATCAGGACACATTCCCATTAATTTTCTATCGTGAAAATTGTGCTGATATGGCTATTACAAAAGAAGACTTTGATGAAAGCTATATTGCTTCAGCTAAAGCATTAGCTATAACAGGGACTCATTTATCCCACCCAAAAACCAGGGAAGCAGTGTTAACTGCATTAGAATATGCAGGTAGAAATAATACAAAACGTTTGTTAGATATTGATTATCGCCCGGTATTATGGGGACTAACTTCTCTTGGTGATGGTGAAACTCGCTTTATTGATTCAGAAGCAGTGACGAAATCGTTACAAGAAGTATTACATCATTTTGATGTACTCGTGGGTACCGAAGAAGAATTCCATATTGCAGGTGGTTCAACCGATACATTAACCGCACTTAAAAATGTACGTAAGTTCAGCCATGCCGTTTTGGTTTGTAAACGTGGCGCATTAGGTTGTTCAGTATTTGAAGGGGATATCCCTGATGATTTGGATGGTGGATTAAATGTTTATGGCGTGAGAGTGGAAGTACTGAACGTGCTTGGTGCAGGTGATGCATTCATGTCAGGCCTCATTCGAGGTTACATTAATAATGAAGGTTGGGAACAATCTTGTCGTTATGCAAATGCTTGTGGTGCATTAGTGGTGTCTCGCCACGGTTGTGCTCCAGCGATGCCAACAAAAGCCGAGTTAGATAATTATCTTGCCCGCGCAGAATCAGTACCTCGTCCAGATCTAGATCCACAACTGAATCATTTACATCGAGTGACAACCCGAAAAGCAAAATGGGATAATTTATGTATCTTTGCTTTTGATCATCGAAAACAGTTAGTTGATCTCGCTGAGAAATGTGGTGCAGATGTCAAACGAATTCCTAAATTGAAACAACTTCTCTTACAAGCTGCAGAAAGAACAGCACAAGAAGAGGGGATTTATGATGGACAAGCAGGAATTCTTGCTGATACTACTTTTGGTCAAGCTGCATTAAATGAAATTACTGGTAAACATTGGTGGATTGGACGTCCAATTGAACTTCCAGCTTCTCGCCCATTACGTTTGGAATATGGTGATTTAGGTAGTCAATTAGCAAGCTGGCCACAAGAACATGTGGTGAAATGTTTGGTCTTTTACCATCCGAAAGACAGTATTGAAATGAAAACAGAGCAAGATGCAACATTAAAACAAGTGTATCAAGCTTGCTGTCGAACAGGGCATGAATTGCTATTAGAAGTGATTTTACCTTCAGATATGGAGCAAAATGAAGAATACTATGCTGAAATTATTACTCATTTCTATCATTTGGGCATTAAACCAGATTGGTGGAAATTACCAGGTGTTTCAGCAAAAGCTTGGGCGCATATTAGCGAAGTCATTCAAGCAAATGATCCATATTGCCGTGGAATCTTGATTTTAGGTTTGGATGCACCGGAAGATAAGTTTAAAGCAGTATTTGATGCATCAGCTAATGCACCTTTAGTCAAAGGTTTTGCTGTAGGACGAACAATTTTCGGGCAACCATCAGGAGATTGGTTAAGCGGAAAATTAACAGATGATGGGCTTATTGCTGAAGTGAGTGAAAGATACAGAAGACTCATTAAGCTTTGGAAATCTCGCCAATAATTTTAAAGATAAAATGCCCCATATTGGGGCATTTTTATTATTTGGTGTTTTTCTCTTTTTCTTTTTCCAGACCTAATACGATCGCCAGTGTTTGCACTAAGGTCATTGTTGAACACTGAGAACGGAAGCCTAACACTTGAGCCTCTTTAATAACAAAGGCAATATCACTAAATGCAAGTAATGGACTAATTTGGCTATCTGTAATAGAAATTTGTTTAACTCCTTTTTTAGCACAAACCTTACTAATATTAACCGTTTCAACTGCATAAGGTGAGAAACTAATGGCGACAACAACGTCTCCTTCTTTGACTTGATTAAGCTGCTCATCAAACATTCCACCTAATCCATTAATTAAAAAAGAACGACAATCTAAGTGTTGTAAGGCATAGTTTAAATAGCAGGCAGCACTAAAAGAACGCTTTAATCCAATGATAAAAATATTATTGGCCTCTTTGAGGATTTTGGCTGCTTCATTAATTTGTTCATTTGTGGTTTGTTCGGCTAACTGATGTAACGCTTGGCTATTAGCTTGTGAGAAAATAGTCAAAATATCTTCTGGTGATTCTTCACCTTCTGATTTAGCAATTTTATGTGAAAGTTGAAGTCTTTCCGTGTAATTAGTGGTCTTTTCCATAAGATTTTCACGGAAGATTTGTTTCATTTCGTTAAAACCGGAAAAACCGAATTCAGAAGCAAAACGAATAAGCGTTGAAGGAGGAACATCAGCCTTTTCTGCTATAACGGCAACGGTATCAAAAACAATACTGTCGCTATTATCTAAGATATATTTTGCAACTTGTTTAAGTCTTTTACTTAAACTATCGTAACGAGTTTGTATTTCTGTTTGTAAATTGGTTAATTGAGATTTTTCTTTCATATAAAGTTATTTTTAGAACAAATGTTTGCAGATCTTATAGAGATGAACGAAAAATTCAAGAAAAAAGTGCGGTCATTTTTGACCGCACTTTTACTTATCAATTTAGTATTTTTAAATTACAAACCTAATACGGCAAATAATACCCAAACAGTGTAAATGGTTGCGAGACCGTAGAAGATAAATCCGCCTGCTGGCACGTGAATCTTAAGATCGTGCATCGCGTGATGGATACGGTGTAAACCACACCACATTGGGAAAATCGTTAAAACTAAGATAATTAATTTTCCGATCCAAGAATAAGCGAATGTAATTAAGTTATGTGGATTAATTAATCCGAATGGTAACAATAAACCCAGGATTAAGATTACCACAGGGAAGAAAATCGCACTGACAGTCCCGCCAGCACCAAACATCAACCATACTGGTGGTTCACCAGAGCGTTTTGGATTTTGATCGACCATTTTTTCTCTCCCTACATATAAACTAAAATTAATGCGATAACACTAATCACAGCTGTAACTGCCCAAAGTGCATTTCTTAACACGTGATGTGGTAAACGTTCATTTTTAACAATGATGTTCATCACTTTTGGAGTCATCACGAAATAAGTTGCAGTGTGATATAAAGTCGCAATTAATGTGATGATATTTAAGAACACCACAATTGGATTTCTTAAGAAGCCAATGAAATCAATAATACCTAAGCCTGGTACAGGATTGCTTGCAAGGCAAAGTACGCCATAAAGCAATACGATACAGAACCATACAGCAAAGATAGAGGTTGCTTCACGTACCATATACGCTTTGTAGAAATCCAATTTTTGCCACCAAGTAGCCGTCATTGGGCGAACATATTTTTTACGTTTACTTACTGTTACTGACATATTCTTCCCCTTAGCCTTTTGGTTTTAGCATTGAGATAACATAATCTTTGGCACTTTCCACTTTACCTTGGTTGATTGCAGAAGCAGGATCCACGTGTTTTGGACACACTTCAGAACAATAACCCACGAAAGTACAGCTCCAAACACCGTTTTTACCATTTAATAATGGCATACGTTGTGCTTTACCATGGTCACGGTTATCAAGGTTGTAACGGTGTGCCATTGTAATCGCTGCAGGGCCTAAGAATTCAGGGTTTAAACCAAATTGTGGACAAGCCGCATAGCATAAACCACAGTTAATACACATTGAGAATTGACGATATTTTTCAAGCTGTGCCGGGGTTTGTTTAGTACGGCTTACTTGCAATTCTTTTGATGGATGTGGTTTACCATCTAATGGTGGTGCTTCGTTGCCAATAATATAAGGTTTAATTGCCTCTAAACTTTCGATAAAGTGGCTTAAATCAACCACTAAGTCGCGTTCAATAGGGAAGTTTGCTAATGGTTCAATACGCATATGGCCGCTGTAATCACGTAAGAACGTTTTACAAGCCAATTTGGGTTTGTTATTGACCATCATCCCGCAAGAACCGCAGATCGCCATACGGCAAGACCAGCGATAAGAAAGAGACGGTTCAAGTTTATCTTTAATGTAACCTAACGCATCTAAAAGAGAAGTTTGGTTATCATAAGGTACTTGATAAGAGCTTAAATGTGGCTCTTGATCGTTTTCTGGGTTGTAGCGTAATACTTCTACAGTCATTACCGGTGAATTAGCCATTTGCTTGCTCCTTAGCTTTCGCAGCCGCTTCTGCCGCTTCTGCTTCAGCACCATAAACACGTTTTGCTGGTTGAGATTTAGTGATTTTCACCGGACTGTATTCAATACGCGGTGCATCATCGCCATTGTAGTAAGCAAGGGTGTGTTTTAAATAATTCACATCATCACGTTCGGTGTAGTCTAAGCGTTGGTGTGCACCACGAGACTCTTTACGTTCAATTGCAGAGTTGGCAATAGATTGTGCCACATCAAGGATGTAACCTAATTCTACAGTGTAAAGCACATCGGTATTGAATACGCTTGAACGGTCTGTTACACGGATACGTTTATAACGTTCTTTAAGCTCGGCAATTTTATCTACTGCTTTTTGCATGCTTTCTTGGTCACGGTAGATACCACAACCTTCTTCCATGACGGTACCCATTTCATCACGGATTTCAGACCAAGATTCATTACCTTCTTGGTTATAAAGTGCTTCAAGGCGAGCTACAACATCTTGAGCTTGAGCATCAACTGCTGCACGGTTTGCAGGTTTTGCTTCTGCTGCACGCTGTGCGGCATATTCACCTGCAACACGGCCTAAAACCACTAATTCTGCAAGCGAGTTAGAACCTAAACGGTTTGCGCCATGTAAACCAGAAGAGGCACATTCACCCACAGCAAATAAACCTTTAATGCGAGTTTCGCTGTTGTAATCCACTTCAATACCACCCATGGTGTAGTGAACAACCGGACGAACTGGGATTGGTTCATTAACTGGGTTTACACCTTCATAAGCACTTGCTAATTCACAAATGAATGGAAGACGTTCATGTAAATATTTTTCCCCTAAGTGACGTAAGTCAAGGTGAACCACATCAACACCTTTTGCAGTTTTTAAGGTGTTGCCTTTTTTCCATTCTTGCCAGAAAGCTTGTGAAACTTTATCACGTGGACCAAGTTCCATATATTTGTTTTCAGGTTTACCGATTGGGGTTTCAGGGCCTAGACCATAATCTTGTAAATAACGGTAGCCGTTTTTGTTCACTAAGATACCGCCTTCACCACGACAACCTTCAGTCATTAAAATACCGGTATTCGGTAAGCCGGTTGGGTGATATTGGACGAATTCCATATCACGAAGAGGAACACCGTGACGATATGCCATTGATAAACCATCACCAGTTACGATACCGCCGTTGGTGTTGAATTTAAATGCACGACAACCACCACCAGTTGCAATCACAACCGCATTTGCGTTGATTTGAACAAGTGAACCTTCCATCATATTCATCGCCACCATACCGCGAGCATGGCCATCATCAACTAAGATGTCTAAAACGAAGTGCTCGTCAAAGCGTTGAATTTGTGGATATTGAATGGATGTTTGGAAAAGAGTATGTAATAAGTGGAAACCGGTTTTATCTGCCGCGAACCAAGTACGTTCGATTTTCATCCCACCGAAACGACGAACGTTCACATCGCCATCTGCTTTACGGCTCCAAGGGCAGCCCCAACGTTCAAGTTGAGTCATTTCCACTGGAGAATGTTCAACGAAGTATTCCACCACATCTTGTTCACATAACCAGTCACCACCGGCAACGGTATCGTGGAAGTGTTTATCGTAGGAATCTTCCTCTTTAATTACTGCGGCCGCACCACCTTCTGCTGCAACCGTATGGCTACGCATAGGATAAACCTTAGAAACTAATGCGATCTTTAAGTTAGGGTTTGCTTCTGCTGCTGCAATTGCTGCACGTAAACCGCCGCCACCGGCACCAACAATAGCAATATCGACATTAACCGTTTGCACGATATCCTCCAATCAATAGAAAGTAAAAAAATAAAACGCCCTAAATTAATAGGGGCATGTTGTCATTCTGCCATTTTTGTTTACAAATTAGTAACCTTTTTTATGGAATAAACGGACAAAATACCAAAAGTGTGATCTAACTCAAAAAAGTTAGTTTTTTACATATTTATAGATGATAACCGTTTGCGTTTAAGAATGATTTAGTCGGATTATTGAGTTAAAAATCACTCTTGTTTACAATAGCCTAATTCATTTTAAAGGTGAAAACGGAGAAAAAAATGACCGCACTTAGCGATAAAAAAACAGAATGGCAACCTTCCGCCTCAATTAAAAATTTATTGGCGCGTGCCAAAATCATTGCGGATATCCGCCAGTTTTTTACTGAACGTGGATTATTAGAAGTGGAAACCCCTGTTTTAAGTGAATTTGGCGTAACGGATCTTCATCTTTCCACCTTTAATACCGAATTTGTTGCCCCTTTTGATGAACTGTCGAAAACGCTGTGGCTTTCTACTAGCCCGGAATATCACATGAAGCGTTTATTAGCGGCTGGCAGTGGACCGATCTTCCAAATTGGCAAAGTGTTTCGTAATGAAGAAGCAGGTAATCGTCATAATCCGGAATTTACCATGCTTGAATGGTATCGACCGCACTTTGACATGTATCGTCTGATGAATGAAGTGGATGATTTATTACAACAGATCCTCGATTGTAAACCGGCAGAAACCTTAAGCTATCAATTCGTCTTCCAAGAATATGTAGGATTAGATCCATTATCAGCGACTCGTCAAGAACTGGTGGAAGCGGCACGTAAACACAACTTTATGGCAGATGAAGATGAAGATCGTGATACCTTACTACAATTTTTATTTAGCGAAGTAGTAGAACCTAAAATCGGACAAGAGGCGCCTGTTGCGGTTTATCATTTCCCTTCTTCCCAAGCCGCACTTGCACAACTTAGCCCAGAAGATAGCCGTGTGGCAGAACGTTTTGAGTTCTATTATAAAG
>NZ_CALJRX010000061.1 GCF_937976265.1 uncultured Haemophilus sp. | reverse complement strand
GCCTCTTATTCTTTATGGGCATTCAATGCCGGTTTACTTAGCTTTATGCTGATTAAGATCTTGGCTAATGGCTATTACGCACGTCAAAATACCAAAACGCCCGTGAAAATTGGGATCATCGCCATGGTGAGCAATATGGGTTTTAATGTGTTGGCGATTCCATTTAGTTATGTTGGCTTAGCAATTGCTTCTGCCATGTCAGCCACCTTAAATGCTTATTTGCTTTATCGTGGTTTAGCTAAAGAGGATGTATACCATTTTTCACGTAAAAGTGCGGTCTTTTTTCTGAAAGTTTTAGGCGCAGCCTTAGCCATGGGCGGCTTGCTTTGGTATAACTGCCCGTCGATTCAAGAATGGGCAGCCATGACATTTTTAATGCGTATCTATTGGTTGGTTTGGTTAATTGGATTGGCTGCGGTCGTTTATTTAGGCGTATTGGTGCTCTTGGGTGTTCATAAACACCATTTACTGACAAAACATTAAGTTACCGCTATAATGCACCGATTATTTTTCGTTTTTTGGATAAGATGTAATGCAATTAATTCGTGGGCTTCATAATTCACAGCCATATTTGTCGGGGTGCGCATTAACCATTGGCAATTTTGATGGGGTGCATTTGGGGCATCAGGCGATTTTGCGTCATCTTCGTCAGAAAGCGAATGCGCTGAATTTACCCATGGCGGTGATGCTTTTTGAGCCGCAACCGCGCGAATATTTTATGGGCGACAAAGCCCCTGCGCGTTTAATGCGATTAAGAGATAAATTACATTATTTGGCTCAGGCAGGTGTGGATGTGGTCATCGTCGCGAAATTTGACCGCACTTTTGCTGCTCTTCCAGCAGAACAATTTATTGAAGATTGGCTTGTACGCAAATTAAATGTGAAGTTTCTCAGCATTGGTGATGATTTCAAGTTTGGTGCGAAACGTTTAGGCAATTTTGCGATGTTGCAAGAAGCTGGAAAGCAGTTTGGTTTCGAAGTGGAAGACAGTCGCACCTTCTGTTTAGACGAATTACGTATTAGTAGCACCGCTATTCGTGAAGCATTGGCTAAAGATGATTTACAGCATGCGGAAAATTTACTCGGTAAGCCTTATCGTATTTTTGGACGAGTGATACACGGCAATAAATTAGGGCGAACCATCGGTTTTCCTACCGCGAATATTCGCTTACATCGCCAAGTGAACCCAGTAAAAGGGGTTTATGCGGTGAAAGTGCGGTTAAAATCGGGCGAGATTTTTAACGGCGT
>NZ_CALJRX010000060.1 GCF_937976265.1 uncultured Haemophilus sp. | reverse complement strand
TGTTATTACGTGGCTTCACGACGTTATTAAAACGCCGCTTGAACCTTTCACAAAAATAGCAGTCAAAACGACCGCACTTTTTTAACGTGAGAGAAAAATAAATTTCTTCTTGTAAAACCAATGAGATTTTAATGAATAAAAATCTAATCGAAGTCAAAAACCTGACCTTTAAACGAGGTGAGCGTGTGATTTACGATAACCTGAATTTGAAAGTCCAACAGGGCAAAATTACGGCCATTATGGGGCCGTCAGGGATCGGGAAAACCACGTTGCTGAAATTAATTGGTGGTCAGTTGTATCCTGAGCAAGGCGAGATTTTGTTTGATGGACAAGATATTTGTCGTCTTTCAAATCGCGAGCTTTACGAAGTACGTAAACGCATGGGAATGTTATTCCAATCAGGTGCATTATTTACGGATATTTCCACGTTTGATAACGTAGCATTTCCGATTCGCGAGCATACACGCTTGCCTGAAAGTCTAATTCGTCAAATTGTGTTGATGAAATTAGAAGCAGTGGGCTTACGCGGTGCGGCAGATTTAATGCCTTCGGAGCTTTCTGGTGGGATGGCGCGTCGTGCCGCATTGGCGCGAGCGATTGCGCTTGACCCAGATTTAATCATGTTTGATGAGCCGTTTACGGGGCAAGATCCAATCAGCATGGGCGTAATTGTGAGCTTAATTAAACGCTTGAATGAAGCACTGAATTTAACCTCTATCGTGGTTTCCCATGATGTGCAAGAAGTATTAAGCATTGCGGATTATGCCTATATCATTGCGGATAAACATGTGATTGCCGAAGGAACATCAGAGCAACTGCTCGCGAGCCAAGATCCGCAAGTGGTGCAGTTCTTGAAAGGTGAAGCGGACGGTCCGGTAAAATTCCATTATCCGGCAGGTGATTATGTGGAGGAATTATTTAAATGATTGTTGATATGATTTCTTCACTTGGACGAAGCGTAATCAAATTTTTCCGTGCATTAGGTCGCTCTGGCTTTATGCTGTTTGGTGCGTTAGTGGGTAAGCCACAAATTCGTAAACATTTTCCTTTATTAGTGAAACAATTACACGTATTAGGTGTACAGTCTTTATTAATTATCCTGCTTTCAGGTTTATTTATTGGTATGGTGTTGGGCTTACAAGGCTATGTAGTCTTGGTAGATTTTTCTGCTGAAACCAGCCTTGGACAACTTGTGGCACTGTCTTTATTACGTGAATTAGGTCCCGTAGTGACCGCACTTTTATTTGCGGGTCGTGCAGGTTCAGCGTTAACGGCTGAAATTGGTTTAATGAAAGCCACAGAACAACTTTCCAGCCTTGAAATGATGGCAGTCGATCCACTACGTCGAGTGATTGCACCGCGTTTTTGGGCGGGCTTGATTGCGATGCCAATTCTTGCGATTCTCTTTACCGCGATTGGTATTTGGGGTGGCTCGCTTGTTGGCGTAGATTGGAAAGGTGTCGATTCAGGTAGCTTTTGGTCAGTGATGCAAAATGCTGTCAGCTGGAGCTATGATATTCTAAACGGATTTATTAAAAGCGTATTTTTCGCCATTGCGGTGGTGTGGATTGCGTTATTCAATGGTTATGATTGTATTCCAACATCTGAAGGTATCAGTCAAGCCACAACCAGAACAGTTGTCCATGCATCACTTGTGGTTCTTGGGCTCGATTTCATCTTAACTGCCATTATGTTTGGGGCAGGCTAATAGGGTATTTTTATGCGACAAACAATTAAATATGAATTTTGGGTGGGCTTATTTTTACTACTCGGTATCGCTGCATTAGTGTTTCTAGGCTTACGCGTAGCAAATGTACAAGGTTTTGGTGAAACAAAATCTTACACAGTGACTGCAACTTTTGACAATATTGGTGGACTAAAAGTCCGTGCACCACTTAAACTTGGTGGGGTAGTCATTGGTCGCGTGTCTGACATTACGTTAGACGAAAAATCTTACTTGCCAAAAGTCAGTATCGCGATTAATGAAGAATATAAAGAAATTCCGGAAAACAGTTCTTTATCGATCAAAACATCGGGATTATTGGGCGAGCAATATATCGCCTTAACTATGGGTTTTGATGATGGTGAAACCGCGATGTTAAAAAACGGTAGCCAAATTCAAGACACAAAATCCGCAATGGTATTGGAAGATTTAATCGGCCAGTTCCTTTACGGTGATAAAAAAGCAGACAGTAATGCTGATAAAGCAGAACCTGAAGCCAAATAATAATCTTTATTTAGGAGATTTATGATGAAATTTACTCAGTTTAAAAAATGGTTTAGCGTAATGGCATTTGCAGTGACTGCACTTTTTGTGACTCAAACTGTACGTGCAGAAACAAGCCCTTATGTGTTGATGCAACAAGCATCAGATAAGTTATTTGCCAATATCAAAAATAATCAGGCAAAAATTAAAAAGGATCCAAACTATTTACGTACTATCGTGCGTAACGATTTACTACCTTACGTGCAAGTAAACTATGCTGGTTCTTTGGTGTTAGGTTCACACTTTAAATCAACCACACCGGAACAACGTGAAAAATTCTTTAAAGCATTCAGCGATTTTATCGAACAAGCTTACGCGCAAGTGTTAACCGCTTATACCGATCAAAATATTCAAATTGAACCGGCTAAAGAAGTGGGTGACAAAAACCTTGTGAGCATTCGTGTCAACATCATACAAAATGGTGGACAAGCGCCAATCAAATTAGATTTTAAATGGCGTAAAAACAGTAAAACTGGCGAATGGCAAGCTTATGACATGGTTGCAGAAGGTGTGAGCATGGTTGTCACCAAACAAAATGAATGGAGTGGTATCTTACGTCAACAAGGTATTGATGCATTAACTGCTCAAATTCAAAAATCAGCTGCAGCACCCGTGACATTGAGCAAATAAGCGAATGACTGCGTTAAAGTGGGATTTAATCCAAAATAATGATAAGATAGCTCTCCAATTATCGGGGGAGCTATCCCGCAACACGTTGTTACCATTATGGCAACAACGTGCTTCTTTTTTATCAGAAAAGCAAAACAATCAAAATCTCATTGAATTTGATTTAACTGAAATCAATCGAATTGATTCTGCTGGTTTTGCATTATTGTGTGATTTTCTACACGATTGTGAGCAGTTACCAAATAAAAAAGTGCGGTTGATAAACCCTCCAGAACAGTTATTAACCCTTGCTGATTTAGTGAATTTATCTCATTGGATTGGCACTTTTATTGATCATCATTAAAACGGAAATCCTAATGGAACTGCAAGAAATTGAACGTATTTTAAAAGAAAGCCTGAATGTAGATGAGGTTTATGCTCAAGGTGAAAATGCACACTTTGGAGTGATTGTAGTGAGCGATGAGATCTCAGCACTTTCTAAATTAAAGCAGCAACAAACCATCTACGCACCATTAATGCCTTACTTTCAAACCGGCGAAATTCACGCTTTAACTATTAAAACCTATACCACTGAAAAGTGGAAAATGGATCGTCTATTACATCAAGCAAGCTAGGATTTTCTATGGAAAAATTTCGTGTTTATGGGCAATCTCGTTTAAGTGGAACCGTGAATATTTCAGGTGCCAAAAATGCCGCACTTCCAATTCTTTTTGCCGCTATTTTGGCAACAGAACCAGTTAAACTCACGAACGTTCCTGCTCTTAAAGATATTGAAACCACGTTGAAAATTTTACGTAAATTGGGTGTGGTTGTAGATCGTGATGAAACTGGCGCAGTTTTATTAGATGCATCGAATATCGATCATTTCACCGCACCTTATGAATTGGTCAAAACCATGCGTGCTTCGATTTGGGCATTGGCGCCTTTAGTTGCTCGTTTTCATCAAGGTCAAGTATCGTTACCTGGTGGTTGCTCTATCGGTGCTCGTCCAGTTGATCTCCATATTAGCGGTTTAGAAAAATTAGGCGCAGACATCGTTCTTGAAGAAGGATATGTAAAAGCACAAGTATTAGATCGTCTTGTGGGAACTCGCATTGTAATGGAAAAAGTGAGCGTAGGTGCAACTTTATCTATTATGATGGCAGCAACGCTTGCGAAAGGCACGACCGTGATTGAAAACGCGGCTCGTGAGCCTGAAATTGTAGATACCGCTGACTTCCTTAATAAAATGGGTGCGAAAATATCTGGTGCAGGTTCTGATCACATTACGATTGAAGGTGTTGAACGTTTAACTGGTTGTGAACATAGTGTCGTGCC
>NZ_CALJRX010000059.1 GCF_937976265.1 uncultured Haemophilus sp. | reverse complement strand
GTTAATGCTGTTATTTTTATCAATATACTCAGGTTATTTTACCAAATTATTGCTATTAACCGCTTGCTTTTATTACAATATCAGCACAATTTATTTTTAACGCATAACTCCGAGCTTGTTTAGCCTAAGTTTCACAAGAAATACGGCGGCAAGCCAATAACGCGGTACGTTATTCAGGGATACGCTGGAAACGGTTTATCCTCTCCATATTTAGAAAGGTGTAAAATGCAATCCATTCCTATTAAAAACGTAGGAGAGTCTCGCTTAGTCGATCCTTTCCAACGCCAATATTACTATCTACGACTGTCGATTACCGATCAGTGTAATTTTCGTTGTACCTATTGTTTACCTGATGGTTATCAACCCGAAGCTAACAAACCAAGTTTCTTAACCTTAAAAGAAATTACCCATCTTGCTCAAGCGTTTGCTGAAATGGGCACAGAGAAAATCCGTTTAACAGGTGGCGAACCGACTTTACGCAAAGATTTTATTTCTATTGCTGAAAGCATTGCTAATATTGATGGAATCCGTCAATTAGCTGTCACGACAAATGGCTATCGCATGGCAAAAGATGTGGCTGATTGGAAGAAAGCAGGGATTACGTCTATTAACGTCAGTGTTGATAGCTTAGATCCAAAAATGTTCCATCAAATTACAGGTATCAATAAATTTGATGACGTGATGCGTGGTATCGATCGTGCATTTGAAGTGGGCTACAACAAAGTTAAAGTCAATTCAGTTTTGATGAAAAATTTGAATGACAAAGAGTTTGAGCAATTCCTTGTTTGGGTGAAAGATCGCCCAATTCAAATGCGCTTTATCGAACTCATGCAAACGGGCGAAATGGATAGTTTCTTTGATAAATTCCATCTTTCAGGACAAGTATTAGCGGATAAATTGCTGCAAAACGGTTGGCAATTACAACACAAATCCCATACTGATGGTCCTGCTAAAGTCTTCACGCATCCTGATTATGCAGGCGAAATTGGCTTAATTATGCCTTATGAGAAGAATTTCTGCGCAAGCTGTAATCGTCTCAGAGTGTCAGCGAAGGGCAAACTTCATCTTTGTTTATTCGGTGAAGAAGGCATTGAATTACGTGATTTATTGCAATCCCATGAACAGCAAGATATTTTGCAAGCACGTATTTTTTCTGCACTGCAAGGCAAACGTGAACATCATTATTTGCATATCGGTGATAGTGGCGTAAGAAATCATTTAGCTTCTATCGGTGGCTAAAAGAAAATAGGTGACTTTTACTGTTCACTTATTTTGCTTTCGTCACACATGTAAAACATTCAATATTTTAACCGCACTTTATTTTATTATGACTACATTTACGCATATCAATTCTCAAGGCGAAGCTAATATGGTGGATGTTTCTGCAAAAGCAGAGACTGTTCGCGAAGCTCGTGCTGAAGCCATCGTCACTATGTCAAAAGAAACCCTTTCTATGATCGTGGAAGGCAAACATCACAAAGGCGATGTATTTGCTACGGCTCGCATTGCGGGAATTCAAGCGGCAAAACGTACTTGGGAACTTATCCCACTTTGCCATCCGTTGTTACTTTCTAAAGTAGAAGTGAATTTAGAACCTTTACTTGAAACCAATCAAGTTCGCATTCAATCTCTTTGCAAATTAACCGGAAAAACCGGCGTAGAAATGGAAGCATTAACGGCTGCAAGTGTGGCAGCCTTAACCATTTACGATATGTGTAAAGCCGTACAAAAAGACATGGTGATTGAGCACGTTCGCCTGTTAGAAAAGAGCGGTGGAAAATCCGGTCATTTTATTGCGGAGGAAAAATAAGATGTTAAATGTTTTATTTTTTGCTCAAACTCGCGAATTAATTGGGGAAGATTCTATTCAGCTTGAAGGTGATTTTGCGACAGCGGAAGCGGTGCGTGAACATCTTGCTCAAAAAGGTGATAGATGGGCGTTAGCGTTAGAAAAAGGGAAGCTTTTAGTCGCTATCAATCAAACTTTGATGCCATTAGAAAGTGCGGTCAAAAATGGCGATGAAATTGCATTTTTCCCACCGGTAACAGGGGGCTAAATGACGGATATTCAAATTTCAGTACAAGAACAGCCTTTCGATCAAAATGCCGTTTACCAATGGCTTTCTGAGCAACATTCAGTTGGCGCAACGGTTATTTTCGTGGGTAAAGTTCGCGATCTTAATTTAGGCGATGAGGTATCCAGTTTATACTTAGAGCATTATCCCGCAATGACAGAAAAAGCCTTACGTGAAATTGTAGAACAAGCGAAAGCCCGTTGGGATATCCAGCGAGTGTCTGTGATTCATCGTGTGGGACTTTTACATACTGGCGATGAAATTGTTTTAGTCGGCATCAGTTCTGCTCACCGAGGTGATGCCTATCATGCCAATGAATTTATTATGGACTTCTTAAAATCCAAAGCGCCGTTCTGGAAAAAAGAACAAACTCATCAAGGTGAACGTTGGATTGAAGCAAGAGAGAGCGATAAAGAAGCGTTAGAGAAGTGGTAATTCAATATAAAAAATATGGTCATTTCTATGACCATTTTTTATTTTTATGGGAAATGCTCCCTAATATCAGTATTTAATGTTTTTATTT
>NZ_CALJRX010000058.1 GCF_937976265.1 uncultured Haemophilus sp. | reverse complement strand
CTACATAAAGCCAGCATGAAAATAAATGATTTTTTCATGAAATCCACTCCATTAAATAATTAAATATTTTTAATTTTTATTTGTTTCTCAAAGCGAGAGCCAAATGTAAATACATTTTCTGCGCAGACGTCAATACAGCGTCCACAAGTAATACAATCTTTTGCCAATATAATTTGACTATCTTCAGGTCCCCCGTGTAAAGGAAGTCTTAATACTTGCGGTTCAGGGCAAACATTATAACAGTCCATACAACGGTCACAGCGATCGCGATCGATTACATTAATTTTTATTAGGCTTTTAGCGCCAATGACACCATAGATTGCACCAATTGGACAAAGGTGACCACACCAACCATGTTCAGCAACGAGTAAGTCAAATAGGAAAATCACTGCTACTAACCAAAGCGTTGCACCTGTTCCAAAGACGAAGATGCGTCCAAGTGCTGCAACAGGGTTTATCCACTCCCATAAGAGCGTCCCCGTTATTGCACTACCAACTAAAATCACGGCTAAAATCACATAGCGAAGTTGGCGTGAAATTTTTAATGATTGTCGAATACCTAATTTTCTACGTAACCAAGCTGCGGCATCAGTCACGATGTTCATTGGACAGACCCAACTACAAAAGGCTTTGCTCGCCACGACTGCGTAGAATATTACAATAATCAAGGCTCCAATAATCGTTGTGATTTCTGGTAGGTAACCTGTCGCTAAACTTTCAGCGGTAATCAATGGATCCGTCAATGGCACAGTATCTAAAAGCATACTTGAGCTGTAGTTGCCTTTTAAAATCCAAATCTGCCAAATTGGGCCACTTAAGAACATCAAAATTATGCTTAATTGACTGATTCGACGTAGAATTAAAAAGCGATAAGCATGCCACCAACCAAGTTTTTGACGTGCTTCTAAGCCTGCATCTTTAGGCTTATTCGGGGTATATTTTTCAGCCATTATTTAACCCCCTTAATATTTAAGTCCAGATTTGGGAATTGCTCTGCTTCCGGAACTGTTGTTGGATTTGGTACATAATCCATTGTTGCACGGTTTGGTGTCGCCACTTTTTGGTTCGGTTGAACCTGCATTGGCTGATAAACCGGCTCATGTAAGCCTTCAGGCATTCGCGCATCCATTGCTGGACGTAAGCCATCCGGATGTTGTTCCTCAATTAAGGATTTTCCGGCATTTTGTTTTTCTTTCCAGCCTAAGCGATAGTGACGACCGAGTAGTCCTTTGGCGATATCCATCGGTAAGACTTTAATTGCCGCTTCTTCTAATACACAAGCTTGTTCGCATTTACCGCATCCGGTGCAAGCATCAGAGTGAACAGTTGGAATAAGCTTTGCATGAATTCCTGTACGATCATTGTGGATACGTTCAAGCGTAATCGCTTTATCCACTAATGGGCAAACTCGATAACAAACATCACAACGTAAACCTTGCCAGTTTAAACAGGTTTCATGATCCAGCAAGACGGCTAAGCCCATTCTTGCGTCATTAATATCTTTGAGTTCTTCACTTAATGCGCCACTTGGACAAGCATTCATACAAGGAATATCAGGACACATTTCACAAGGCTTATCTCGAGCGATGAAGTAAGGTGTACCTGCTTCCATTGGGGAAATGAGCGAGGCTAAATGCAACATATCATATGGACATGCTTGGACACACTGTCCGCAACGGGTACAAGCTGCCAAAAAATCCTTTTCCGGTAAAGCACCAGGTGGGCGTAAGGCAACCCCTTCTTTGGCTTTAGCTTGTTGTTGCTGTAAGCCAAGAATAACTCCAACTCCACATACTCCGGCTGCCGTTCTTGTCACGTTTTTTAAAAACTGACGACGGTTAGGATCAAGTTTCATCTGCGTTTCCTTTTATAAGCGGTCCTGTTTTGTAAAAACGTTGCAAAATTTGACCGCTCTTGTTTTTAAATTCCTCTCTTTGTTTAAAGAGAGGAGAGACTAGAAACGAAAGGGAAAACTTACGCTTTCACCACTTTAACCGCACATTTTTTGAAGTCGGTTTCGCCGGAGATTGGATCGGTTGCATCCAATGTTAATTTGTTAGCAAGCTGACCTGCATCAAAGAAGGTGGTGTAAATTAAGCCCTGAGGACATTTGTTACGACCACGGGTATCTAAGTAAGAGATCATTTCACCACGACGAGTGATTAATTTCACTTTATCCCCATGACGTAAGCCATATTTTTTCGCATCCGCTGGGTGCATCCAAACTAAATTGTTCGGGAACGCACGGTGTAATTCAGGTACACGACGAGTCATGGTACCAGTATGCCAGTGCTCAAGAACACGACCAGTACATAACCATAATGGATATTCTTCATCTGGCGATTCCGCTGGTGCTTCATAAGGTACACCTAAGATAATTGCTTTTTTATCAGGATAGCCGTAGAACGCAACATCTTCACCTACTTTAACATACGGGTCAAAGCCTTCACGGTAACGCCATAAGGTTTCTTTACCGTCAACAACCGGCCAACGTAAACCACGTACTTGGTGATAAGTGTCGAACGGTGCTAAGTCATGACCATGTCCACGACCGAAATAAGCGTATTCTTCGAATAAACCTTTTTGTAAGTAGTAACC
>NZ_CALJRX010000057.1 GCF_937976265.1 uncultured Haemophilus sp. | reverse complement strand
TCATAAGGTTTGTTGAGCCAATCAGGGTCTAATTCTTTGATAACAGGTAATTTACTGTGATCTAATTCTGCTAACATGCCTTCACGTGCCATTTTGGCTACGAAATAGTTGGTTGGAGCAATTACATCATAGCCACCTGAAGCGCCTTGAGTTTTTAATTTCGCATACATTGTTTCATTAGACTCAAGACTGGACACAATCACTTTAATACCGGTTTCTTTGGTGAAATCGTCTAAAAGACCTTCTGGTACATATTCAGTCCATGTGTAAAGATACACGGTATCATTTGCGGGTGCCGCAGCTTTAGGGGCCTCTGGCGAGGTTTGCGTTTGCTTGTTATCTTTATCATTACAACCGGTAAGTGCAACAGCGATCATACTTGCGGTGAATAGACCTGCAAATTTTTTCATTTTTGTTTGTTCTCCATAAAAGAGGGGTAAAAAACCACCTGCATGAATGCAGGTATAAAAAACGCCTTGATTGTGCGTCAAGGCGTATTTTATGTGATCTTAAAAGATTTGTGAAACCTTTTTACATCACTATTTAATGATTATTTTTTGCGTGTAACTAATTGACTTAAAATTATTAATCCTAATGAAAGTACGATCATAATCGTGGCTAATGCGTTAACTTCTGGTGTTACCCCTGTTTTTACAAGAGAGAAGATACGCAATGGTAGGACTTCATAGCTTACACCACTCACGAAAGAGGATACAACAACGTCATCCAATGAAATGGTAAAGCTTAATAACCAACCAGATACCACTGCCGGTAAAGCGAGTGGTAGGATAATTTTACGCAAAATGGTGACTTCGCTCGCACCTAAATCTTTCGCTGCTTCAAGCATTCTTGCATCAAAGCCATTTAAACGCGAGAAAATCGTTACGGTAACATAAGGTAGACAGAATGTTACGTGCGCTAAGAGTAATGACCAGAAACCTAACGAAATCCCTACAACCATGAATAAGGCAAGTAGAGAAACCGCCATTACGATATCTGGGGACATCATGACGATAAATAACATACCACTTACCGCTTGTTTACCACGGAAACGATAGCGATAAAGTGCAATCGCAGTCAAACCACCTACAATAGTTGCTAACGTTGCAGCAAAGAAAGCAATGGTGACAGAGTGGAACGCAGCTTGGATTAAGGTATAGTTATTAAATAAACGCTCATACCAGTTCCAACTAAAGCCTTTCCAACTTAAACCATAACGGTCTTCGTTAAAGGAGTTAGTCACCAAGATAATAATTGGGATATACAAATAAGCGTATACCACAAACATAAAAATATTACGTAGTAAACGACTCATTATTCTAACTCCACTTTCTTATTCAACAATTTATTTGCACGATAGTAAACGAAAATCAACAATGCCATTAAGATGGTTAAGCCGATACTGATCGCTGAACCAAATGGCCAGTTACGAGAAATTAAGAATTCACTCTTAATCACGTTACCGACTAATAATACTTTCGCACCACCAAGTAAGTCAGCTACGTAGAACATACCCATTGCAGGTAGTAATACTAATAAACAACCGGCTACGATACCCGGCATGGTTAATGGCAAAATAACACGGAAGAAACGTTGAACAGCATTCGCGCCTAAATCTCTTGCCGCTTCTAATAAACGTCCGTCTAATTTTTCAATAGCAGAGTAGAGCGGTAGAATCATAAATGGTAAAAGGAGATACACTAAACCAATGATTACAGCTACTTCGGTATTTAAAATACGAATAGGTTCACTCAAAATACCCATATCCATTAACATAGTATTTAACACACCTTTCACACCAAGGAATATTTTCATCCCATAGATACGAATAAGTGAGTTTGTCCAGA
The DNA here is from genome assembly GCF_937976265.1 of uncultured Haemophilus sp. GTDB lineage: Bacteria > Pseudomonadota > Gammaproteobacteria > Enterobacterales > Pasteurellaceae > Haemophilus_D. Next base: position 1,627 of record NZ_CALJRX010000057.1, on the reverse strand, counting down.
ATGGCAATACCACAAGGAATAACAAAAATGGACGATATTTTGGATTAATTTTACTGACCATAAAGGCAAATGGATAGCCAATGAGTAAACAAATAATCGTCGCGATGCCAGACATATACAATGAATTCCACACTACCTGCGCATAAAGCGGATTAAACAGGTTCATGTAGTTATCTAAAGTAAATGGCAAAGCATAAAAGTCGCTACTATCTCGGGTTAAAAAACTTACGGTTAATACTAATAAGTTTGGAATTAGCACAAAGAAGATTAACCAACTGAAGATAATTGCAACAGTAATTTTCTGGAATTTATTATTGATTATCTTCATCGTTGAGTACAACCTCCCAACCTTCGTGCCATGTGATACCTACACGTTGACCAACGCTGTGATCCATATGCGGGTCATCTTCGTTAAAGAATTCGCTCACTAATACGCGTTTACCGTTGTGATCAAATTCTACTGTAGACTCAAGAGTCATCCCTTTATAGGTACGATCCACAATGCGACCAATAATTGCATTTGATTGCTCATTTTCGTCAAGCTCTTCAATCACAATATCTTCAGGACGTAATAATACTTGTAATTTTTGACCTTTTTCAGCAGAGATACTGGTGTGAATATCGCATACACGACCTTCTACGTTAGCAAGTAATTCATCGTCAGATTTACGTTCAATCACAGTGGCATCAAATACGTTAATTTCACCGATGAAGCGAGCAACGAATAAGTTGGCTGGATCTTCATAGATTTCACGTGGTGAACCATCTTGTGCAATTTTACCTTTACGCAACAAGACGATACGGTCAGACATGGTGATCGCTTCTTCTTGATCGTGAGTAACGAAAATAAAGGTAATGCCAAGTTGACGCTGTAATTGTTTAAGTTCATTTTGCATTTGTTTACGCAACTTATAATCCAGCGCAGATAAAGATTCATCAAGTAGCAACACTTTTGGCTTATTCACAACAGCACGAGCAATCGCGATACGTTGTTGCTGACCACCAGAAAGTTGAGCTGGTTTACGGTCGGCCATTTCTTCTAATTGCACCATACGCAATGCATCCAGAACGCGAGGTTTAATTTCGCTTTCTGCCACTTTTTGCATACGCAAACCAAAAGCCACGTTATCAAAAATAGTCATATGCGGGAATAACGCATAACTTTGGAATACGGTGTTAATGTGGCGTTTTTCTGCCGGAACATTAGTAATATCCTCACCGTCCAAAATAATATGACCTTCATCTAATTCTTCTAAACCCGCTAATAAACGCAAAACTGTAGTTTTACCACAGCCTGATGGGCCAAGAATTGTGACGAATTCACCGTTATTAATGGTTAGATTAAAATCATTAATAATTGTGTTAGAACCATAGGATTTTTTGATTGAACGAAGCTCAATAATAGGCTTTTGAACCAGATTTTCCACTAGCTTTGGTTTTCTCCCTAATTTCACCAATTTTATTGGTACTGAGTAGAAATGAACCTGCAAAAATGATGCAGGGGCGACATAAAATTGAACAGATATGATATAGCGAATTGTTAATGATGAAAAGGATTTAATCATGTTTTTAGGAAAAAATTTATCGAAAATTTGACCGCACTTTTTTCAGAAAATTTTATAACTCT
>NZ_CALJRX010000056.1 GCF_937976265.1 uncultured Haemophilus sp. | reverse complement strand
CTTTTTCCCAAGCGCAGAATTTGCCTTCTAATTTTTCAATTTTGGCTAATGCGTCGTTAAAACGTTTTGCTGAAGACTGGTATTTTTCTTCATTGTTTTCGTTATAGCTGCCGTAGGTTTCCATCTCTGAATAACTTTCTGCTAATTCGGTATCAATGATTTCACATTGGTTAGCGTAAGCAGCAGAAGAAAAGAGACACAGGCAAAGTAAGGTTTTTTTCATAGCGCGTTCCTTTTTTAAGATTATCTTTCGCAAGCAGAGAAGGTGATTGTACAATTCGCTGAATTCGCTTTGCAGGCTTCTAAGGCTTCTTGTTCAGCTTTTTCTCGCTTCATTCTGAAATTGCGAACTGTAGCATATTTTTCAGGAGAATCTCCTGTTGCCAATGCAACACAAGCATGATTAGCTTCTGTGACAATTTGACAATGTTGTTTATTTGCATCATTTGAAGCAAGCTCGCAATCCTTTAGTGCTTTATTTTGAGCAGGCTTTATCATACTTCCCTCGCCATAACCAAAAGCACCATTTTGTGGATTATAAGCAATTACACTCCACCAATTAGGAAAATCTAGAAGTGGCGGAGGCAGTATTGTTTCTTTAGCTTCGATTGAAGGTGTTTTCGCAGAAACTGAAACGGATAACGCACATAAAGCCAATGTAAGTAATTTTTTCATAATAATCCTTTTGTTAGGGCGTATTTGATACGCCCTACATTGATTTTAAGCGTTTATTGATGCATATAGTATTTATAATGTGCGTCTAATTGACGAATTTCAATTTGGCAGTTTTTAGCTTTGCTGGCTTTGCAATGTGATAATGCTTCCTGTTCAACTGAACCACAGATGCCACTATGAGAGAAGAAGTAAGTCCAATTCCCTTTTTTATCTTTTGAAGATGCCATAGCAAGACAGCCATTTAATTGCGTCGCAGCCACTTCGCATTTTCCTTGTTTTGCTTCTTCACAATTCATTATGGCATCCAGCGAAGCATCATTAGCACCTAATTGACCTGTTGACCATCCCCAACCTCCAGTGGCTTTATTGATAGCTATCGCAGCATAGTAGTCAGAACGTGGTGGTTCTACTAGCACATTCGAATATCCTCCTTGAGATGAGCAATTTGGATTATAACCATATCCGCATAATGACGGATCATTCTGCAATGCCCCTCTGGTTACATCATAAGTGGGATTGGCATAGGTATTGTTAGCAAGCATCATTAATGGAATTAACCAATATTTTTTCATTTTTATTCCTTGTAAAAATCCTGTGAGGTTTGTCTTCTCTTTATTGTAAAAGCCTATTACTAAGCAAGGTGTTAGTTAAAAAACTTTGCATCTATACCATATAGCACATCTAAATCATGCTGTGGTAAGAAGTTTTTTTCTTTTACTTGATATTGCACAACTTTGTCATTTTGCAGCACTTTTTTCACCTCGCCTTTACCTTTCCAACAGAAAGAAACAATCTGATCTTTTGGTCTTTCAATGGTAAGCGTAAAATCCGCAATAGGTTTTGCCCAGTTTGCTCCAGTTTTGAGAATATAACCTAGCTCACGGTAGTATATCCCTTGATTAGATTTTGCTTTTACTGATTTTTTAAATGATGGATCAATACAAAAAGTATCGGCAAACTTTTTATAATTCACGAGATCATGAAGCCCCATGCCACCCCCGACTAGAGGGGTATATTCGTGCTGAATTTGAGTAATCGAATTGGCTTTAAAGGTTTGTTGCCAACTATAAATAATTTGTCCGCCCCAAAAGACTTCCGTATCGCCCCCCTCGCCATCTTCAGAGTCTTTGTATGCATATTTATCAAGACGTGGATCCTGACATTTCAAGATTTTCTTATCTGCAGAATCTGATTTACGTAACCAAGGCTCCATTAACTCTTCTTCAGTTAAACCACAGGCACGAAGAATGTCCGTGACATCATGTGAAACAAATTCTCTTTTCTCTGGATCATCTTCATTTTTGGTTTCGTAAAAGAATGCGCGTACATGAGTCGTCGGTTTGATTTCTTTGCCATTCGCATAAATCTTAAAAGAATTGATTAAACTTTGGGTGTCAGCAAAATCACCGTAATCGTGCAGCATCACTTCCGGTAATGGGAATAGCACCGTCTCAGTAATGTCTTTATCGGTTAGATTGCGATATTCATATTTCACCTTAATTTTATCTTGGCTGATAAATAGGTTTTCTTTTTGCATCGCAATGTGTTCATTCTTAATATATTCCACACCACCAGTAGAGACTGTTCCCGTACTGTCGTTAGCTTGAGCCATAAACGGAATACAAAGAATCGTTAAGAGAAGAGACTTTTTCATGATTGGTGTTCCTTGTAAAAAGTGAGAAAAATTTGACCGCTCTTGTGGTAAAGCAATCACCGTATTGTGAATTTTTTAAATACGCTACAAACTAAAATAATTTTTGTTTTGCTTGGCTAATTTTAAAACCGTGTTTTTCTTGGTTTGAGCAAGTAACTGAATCACCAGACGCAGTACATTGCCACCCTTTGCCTTTAATCGTTTCTCCATCTTTCAAAATTTGTGAGTCTGGCACAGCGGGGGTATCACTTGCACAAACAAGTGAGGCTTTTCCGGTAGCGCCAACAGAAAATAGCTCGCCCCATTCGAATTCACAATCTTTCGGGCGTGGTAAAATCGGTTTTCCTTTGATTGTGGTAACACATTCAACTCTGGGGTTTAGACCAGGAATGTCACCAGAGCAATAAATAGCATCATTAGCAGTGCGGAAACTGATAAAAGAGTCTGAGTTTGATGCTGTTTCTATTCGCGGGGTTAAGGCAAAGCTAGAAACAGAGAAAGTACATAAAGCGAATAAAAATAACTTTTTCATGATGAATCCTTATTGAATGGAGAGATTGGTAAAATTCCTACAAAATTTAACCGCTTGCAAACCCTTTTGAATTGCTAAGTTATGAGTTTACTTGTTTTATTTCTTACAATAAAGGTAGGATAACAAACTTAACAATAATGGGCATAAAAAATAAATATAAACCGATGAGGTTTGGAATATGCCATCATAATTGGTGCCTTGTAGCGCATTCAAATCAAATAAATATTTCCCGAATACCCCAGCTTTCGCTATCCATAGCAACAGCGCAAAGCGACGATAAAAACGTTGAAAGATAGCAAAAAAGAGATAACTGAAACTGGTAATGGCAATAAGTCTAAAATAGATATTAATAGAATGATTTAGACTATTAGCCACAGGATCATTGAATGCTAAATTATAACCAATAACTTGCACCCAATGTACGCCAAAGTTGAACCAGAAATAAGCACTAAATAACAAGACGATGAAATGAGTTAAAAAAAGTAAAATTTTCATTTGGAATACTTTTGTATGAAGAAAAAGATGCCATTTATGACATCTTTTTCTTAGCTTAGATTATGAGCATTGTCCTGCTGCACGTAATAAGTCATTACAAGATCCAGTAGATTTCCCTGTACTTCCACGACCACCGTTACACACTGCACCAGAAGTAGCTGAGCCAAAGAAGGTTAATGCATTGGTGACATAACATTGGTGTGAGCGTTTGCCAACAGTTGCAGTAAAGTTGATTTGTACGCCTTCGTTTGAGCGATTGCTGATTTTAACTGCGCTGGCATCAGTATTCAGTGCAAATGCCGCTTTTTCTTTAAGTTTTTCTTCAGAAACAGTTGCGTTGTTTAACGCACTACATCCAGTTAATGTTAAAGCGAGAAGCGAGGCAAGGATTGTGGTTTTCATATTCATATATTACTCCCTAAAATTGATTAATAAATTCGTTGTTATGATACATTTTATTAAGAATAGATCAATACTTTATTAAAATACTCAGATAAATATCTTTCTGAAATGCTTGAATGTTTATTCTTTTAAAGCGATAAGTAAATCATAGACAAATACCTTTACGCCCCGTACTATGTTTCTTTTTCTTGGTATGACTTATGACTCGAGATCG
>NZ_CALJRX010000055.1 GCF_937976265.1 uncultured Haemophilus sp. | reverse complement strand
TAACTTGTTCATGGGTTCTCCTAGGCTTTATTTTAGTTTAAAGTTTACACTTTTCCAATCAAATGATTAATAATGTAAACCTAACATAATCACAATACGAAAGTAAATAAGAATTTTTCTCAAATTTGATATTTGACAATTAAAGGCTTTCAGCTATGTTATTGCCTCTTAAGGAGCGGATCATGAAAAAAGATATTTTTTTGAAACAGGTTGCCACTGAACTGTTTTATCAACGAGGCTGGAGATTAACTTCTGTCGCAGAAATTTGTCGGGCAGCAGGGGTTAGTCGAGTAACGTTTTATAAATATTTCCCTACCAAGCAAGATTTAGTGAAATGTATTTTTGAAGAACAAAAAAATAATATGCGGTGGGAATTTGACAGACTGTTAGCCACGGAGGCAGATTTAACCACGGTGATTCAGCAAATTTTGACGATGCAGCAAGAATCCATGGCCACGTTGTATTCTGCCGCCGTATTACATGATTTAAATCATGATCAGGATGAAACCTTACAGGCTTTTTTTCGGCAAATGGCACAAGAAAAATATCACTATATGCACTATTTTTTCAGCACATTACAACAACGCAAAAGCGTACGTGATGATTTTCCTGTGATTTTAATTGATGTATTGATTCAAAAAATGGATGAAATGATTCATTCTTCCGTCTTACAACAGCATTATGCAGGCAAAGAACAACAACTCTTTAAAGATGTATTACAGCTTTTTTTGCATGGACTCACTTATCAATATGCCCCCTAATAAAAATATTATTTCTACGCATCATATATCTAAACTATTTGATTAATACTTTATTCTACGTTTCTATTAAAATTCTTTTCTTATTTATCTATTTTTACGTAAAATCCAGCAACCTATCAAAAATTTGAGATAAAGGACAACAATATGCACTTAACATCAAGAGAACAAGAGAAATTGATGCTTTTTTTAGCCGGTGAGCTAGCGGCAAAACGCAAAGCGCGTGGCGTAAAATTAAACTATCCTGAGGCCATCGCGTACATTGCCAGCCATTTACAAGAAGCCGCGAGAGATGGCATGAGTGTGGCGGAAGCTATGCAATATGGCGCAACCCTGCTCACCGTTGAAGATGTGATGGAAGGCGTCGCTGAGATGGTACACGAAGTACAAATTGAAGCAACTTTCCCAGATGGTACGAAGCTTGTTACCGTGCACAATCCGATTAGATAAATGAAAATTTCCCCTCTTTAGCAAAGAGGGGGCTTTCCATGAAAATTTTAAGATAGAAGGATTTAAATAAAATGATTCCTGGTGAATACCAATTAGCTGAAGGCGATATTATTGCCAATGTTGGCAGAAAAACCGTCACAATCGAAGTAACCAATTCAGGCGACCGCCCAATCCAAGTCGGTTCCCATTACCATTTCTTTGAAACCAATAATGCGCTTAAATTTGACCGCACTTTAGCGCGTGGAATGCGCTTAAATGTCCCGTCTGGCAACGCAGTACGTTTTGAACCAGGTGAAGTGAAATCGGTAGAATTAGTCGCTTTTGGTGGTTCGCAAACCATTTACGGCTTCCATAATCAAATTGATGGCAAATTATAAGGTAGGGCAAAATGGCATTAACAATTTCAAGAGCGCAATATGTAGCAACTTATGGCCCAACCGTTGGCGATAAAGTCCGTTTAGGCGATACCAATTTATGGGCAACCATTGAACAAGATTTATTAACCAAAGGTGATGAGTGTAAATTTGGTGGCGGTAAAAGTGTGCGCGACGGCATGGCGCAAAGCGGCACCGCAACTCGTAACAATCCGAATGTATTAGATTTTGTGATTACCAACGTGATGATCATTGATGCCAAATTAGGCATTATTAAAGCTGATATTGGTATTCGCGATGGGCGTATTGTCGGCATCGGACAAGCAGGTAACCCTGACACCATGGATAACGTCACACCAAATATGATTATCGGTGCAAGCACAGAAGTGCATAATGGTGCTCATTTAATTGCAACCGCTGGCGGTATCGATACCCACATTCACTTTATTTGCCCTCAACAAGCACAACATGCGATTGAAAGTGGGGTTACCACGTTAATTGGTGGCGGAACAGGCCCGGCTGATGGTACACACGCGACGACTTGCACACCGGGTGCATGGTATATGGAACGCATGTTCCAAGCGGCAGAAGCTTTACCTGTTAACGTGGGCTTTTTCGGTAAAGGAAACTGCTCAACCTTAGCTCCGCTACGCGAACAAATTGAAGCGGGTGCATTAGGTTTAAAAATCCACGAAGACTGGGGCTCAACGCCTGCAGTAATTGATTCTGCCTTAAAAGTGGCAGATGAAATGGATATTCAAGTGGCAATTCATACCGACACGCTAAATGAAAGTGGCTTCTTAGAAGATACCATGAAAGCGATTGATGGACGTGTGATTCACACCTTCCATACCGAAGGTGCAGGTGGCGGTCATGCGCCAGATATCATTAAAGCAGCGATGTATCCGAACGTATTGCCCGCTTCAACCAACCCGACTCGTCCGTTTACGAAAAACACCATTGATGAACATTTAGATATGTTGATGGTTTGTCATCACTTAGATAAACGCGTGCCGGAAGATGTTGCATTTGCTGATAGCCGTATCCGTCCTGAAACTATTGCAGCAGAAGATATTTTGCATGATATGGGCGTTTTCTCGATTATGAGTTCTGACTCTCAAGCGATGGGGCGTATTGGTGAAGTCGTGATTCGTACATGGCAAACGGCAGATAAAATGAAAATGCAACGTGGTGAGCTAGGCAATGAAGGAAACGATAACTTCCGCATTAAACGCTATATTGCGAAATACACCATCAACCCAGCAATTGCACATGGTATTGCAGATCATATTGGTTCGTTAGAAGTAGGCAAAATTGCGGATATCGTGTTGTGGAAACCAATGTTCTTTGGCGTAAAACCTGAAGTGGTCATTAAAAAAGGCTTTATTAGCTACGCAAAAATGGGCGACCCAAATGCCTCCATTCCAACACCGCAACCTGTATTCTACCGTCCAATGTATGGTGCACAAGGCTTAGCAACAGCACAAACAGCGGTATTCTTTGTTTCACAAGCCGCTGAAAAAGCCGATATTCGTGCGAAATTCGGTTTACACAAAGAAACCATTGCTGTGAAAGGTTGCCGTAGCGTAGGGAAAAAAGATCTGGTTCACAATAACGCAACACCTGAAATCACCGTTGACCCAGAACGCTATGAAGTGCGTGTAGATGGCGAGCTTATCACTTGCGAACCGGTAGATACGGTGCCATTAGGACAACGATATTTTATGTTCTAAGCAGAAAAGAGCGGTCAAATTTCAAGGAGAATTTACAATGAAACTTTGGTACTCCACCACCAGCCCGTATGTACGTAAAGTGCTGGTAACGTTGAAATATCAACAACTCTTAGACAAAACAGAACTGATTAAAATTAGTTCATCATTTGATGCTAACTCTGCGCATAATCAAGCCAATCCATTAGGGCGTGTGCCAGCGTTAGAACGTAATTGTGGCAACTGGCTTTATGGCAGTTTGCTTATTTGCGAATATCTCGACCAAAAAGGCAAGGTGGAGCCTAAACTCATTCCAGAAAGTGGCAAGCCACGTTGGGCGGTGCTCGCCTTACATAACTTAGCCGATGGCATTATGGAAAACACCGTGCCGATGATGGCTGAAAAAATGCTTCGCCCTGAAAGTGAATGGTGGACAGCTCGACATCAACAACTAACCGAACGTAATCGTCAAAGTTTTGCAAGATTGGAGCAAGACTTAAAACCATTTGGCACGGAATTAAACATTGGCACGCTAACGGCAGTTGCTGTCATTGATTGGTTCTTATTCAGAGCAGAGAAAATTGGGTTAGATCTTGCAAAAGAATTTCCAAATTTAACCGCTTGGGCGGCAGAGATGAATGAAAAATATGAGGTTTTAAGAGAAACAAAGCCAACTTTGTAACCATTTTTGTGGCGTCATGAAATTGGTCTAAATAACCTAATTTCTCCGTATTTTCTTCTGCCAAATCTCCCCTTCCCCTCTTTGCTAAAGAGGGGCAAAAACGAGTGAGATTTTATATCATTGTTCTACTTTGATAT
>NZ_CALJRX010000054.1 GCF_937976265.1 uncultured Haemophilus sp. | reverse complement strand
GAAAGCGTGTATGTGCGAAAGTGCATCGGGGGTTCGAATCCCCCTCTCACCGCCACGAACCTTGTCAAATAATGTCTTTCTTGTCAAAAAACAACGCAAAAACAATGATTTGGTTATTCTTAATCTGTTTCTTTCGTTGGTCTATGTTTGTCTTTGTTTCCGTTTTTAACTCCCTAATTTACTCCCTCACTTTTTGAGGCGTTTTTCGAGGGAGTTAAAACGGCTAAGTTTTAATCAAACAAAGGCTTTTTACCATGAAATTAAATAAACCATTCACAGACACTTTTTTACAGACCCTAAAACCCAAAGCGAAAGAGTACACAAAGCACGATGGCAAAGAATCTGGCTTAATGATTAGGGTAAAACCAAATAAAACGAAAACCTTTTACTTTGTTTATTCTTTTACTGGGAAATATAAGAAAATGAGCTTAGGAGAATATCCAACACTTTCTTTAACTTTTGCCCGTGAAATGGTGAAAGAATACAAAGGGCTTATTTATAGAAATATTGATCCGCTTGCTTATCGAAAAACATTACAAAACCCAGTAGAGGAAAAGAAAATCACCTTTTCTGAAATGGCGGAAAAATGGCGCGATAAACGCTTAAAACAAGGCAAATTCAAAGCTCAGACAATTAATGAATCCTTTCGCCGTGTAGAAATCCACTTGTTTTCAAAGATTGGAAATTTGCCGATTGATGAAGCAAATTTGAAAACCTTTGAACCCGCGCTTGCACCGTTAAAAAACTCAAATACACTTTACAAAATAAACATTGCTATTAATCAGATTTTTAGAATGGCAGAGGATGAAGATTTAATTGTTAAGAATCCGTTTAGGAAAATTCATGATGAATTTACCTACATTGAAACTAAAAATCACCCGACACTTGCACCGGAAGACTTGCCCCGTTTATTTAGAGTATTACAAGGCGCAGATCTGAAGAAACCAACCGCACTTTTAATCGAATGGCAATTATTAAGCATTTTGCGTAGTTCTGAGGCGGTTAGTATTGAATGGGCTGATATTGACTGGGAAGCTAAAGCCTTACATATTCCCGCTGAACGAATGAAAGGCGGTAAACGACCGCACAGTATTCCGCTTTCTTCTCAAGCCTTGAATGTGCTAGAGCAAATGCGCCGTTATACTGGAAATCGTAAATATGTGTTTTGTTCACGCATAGCACCTTTCAATAAACCGATGAATAGCGGGGCTGCAAATGTAGCCTTGAAGAGAATGGGATTTAAGGATTTATTGGTTGCGCATGGTTTGCGCAGTATCGCCAGCACCTATTTACATGAACTAGATCGCTTTTCATCAGAAGCGATTGAATTATGTTTATCTCATGAAAATAGGGGGAAAGTCCGCAAAGCCTACGATAAATCGAAGAAGTGGAAATCAAGACAAGCTATTATGCAATGTTGGGGCGATTATGTAGAGCAATGTAAATTAGAAGCTATGAAAACAAATTAAAAGTTAAACAAAGGGTGGAATTTTCCGCCCTTTTATTCCTAATTTTCCCCTCTAATTTTCGCCGTTTTCTTTTTCTGAAAAAACGCTGTCAAACCTACGCCACGCCCGCACAGTAAATAAGTGTATTTCAACGCAAAAATTAATCTTCTATAAACCTGCTTCAGTACTGGGGCGGCTCACCGTTTTTTACTCCATGTTTTTAACGCAAATCAACGCAAACTAACGCAAAATTTGCGTTAAAAATTCTGTTTTTTAGTGATTTTTGACTAATGAAAATCGGATAGTTTAGAAAGCGTTACACAAAGTCCGGTTAAATATGCCACTGTATTTCTCCTAATTATGTGAATCCATTCTCCACAAACCTCGCCGAATGCATATCAAACGCATATTTTCTATTATAAAAATCGTTCCACAGCGTACCGCACGGACACCACAATGACTACATTTTATAGGTAAGAAAAAATGCAAGAAACCCAAACGAAAGAACGTTTTTTACGGATTGATGCCGTAATTGAATTAACAGGGCTTGCGCGTTCTACTATTTACGACAAAACACGATTAAACCAATTTCCACAGCCCGTAGATTTAGGCGGGAATAAGAAAGCATGGCTAGAAAGTGAAGTAAATAAATGGATGCAAGAGCGCATTGATAAACGAAACCAAAAAACAGCAGGAAAATAAAATGAAACTACAAAACCCACAAATTCAAGAAAAAGTGACCGCACTTTTAGAGCAGTTTAATAATCAGAAAGAGACGCTAGTCATGATTGATCGTGAATTAGCTGCTTTACACATGCAACAAGCTAAAAACAATGCCACGATTGCCGCGGTTAAATCTGAATATGAACAAGAAGCCGCAGCAATTAAGGCTAAATTTGAGCAAAGCCATGCGTTAGCACTTGATGACTATACTTTAATTCAAAAAGCCAAAGCAGAATTAAAAGCTCGTCTTGATTTTTTCACTGCAACAGGAGAAGAGTTGGAAGAAAAAATCTATCAAAAATCCGAGCAAGTTTTTACAGCTAAGGCGCAGTTATTGGTAACGCGAAAACATTTAATTTTTAGTTATGGCGAAGCGTTGGCCAATGAATTTATTAAGCAACATATCGAACAAATCACTTTATTTAGAAGCTTAATCGTGAATGGTATTGAATATGATCCAATAACGGAAAAAGATGGCCGAGATGTGTTTAATGAAATGATCATTAAGAAATTATCTGGTTTTGATAATTCATTGCCCGATGAATTTAAATTGCCGACGCTTAATCTACAACAAGATTGGAAACCTAAAACCCCAACCCAAAAACATGTTGATAGCTTTAAACCCCAATCCGATAAAGGGTTTAAACGTTTATTAAATAATTTCTAGGAGAATAAATATGGAACGTATTACAAGTCAAAAATTCGCAGAATATAAAAATAAACTAGGCGGAAACAAAGCAGGCGAAAGTGAATATATGCACGATTTTGCCAAGATTGAATCTATTCTCAATGATGGAATTCAAAATAATGCATTTTTACGCATGATTGACGTTAAATTCACCCCGCTTACCTTGAATCAAGCGCATGAATTATCCTTACCGGTGGTTAGTCGAACCAATACAGATAATTCTGCTCGAGTGCCTAAAAATTATGTTCAAGCTGGCGTAGATTTTAATTGTCGACAAGTCAATTTTGATACCAAAGTCTCTTATCGAGATTTAGATAAGTTTTCGGATGTAGATTTTGAAAAATCAATTAATGACAGCATGATCAGCGAATTCATGCAAAATATTATTATGATTGGTTTTAATGGGGAACGTTGGGCAGATGATAGCGATCCCGTACAAAACCCATTAGGGCAAGATGTGGCGAAGGGCTGGATAGCTCAACTTAAAGAAAAAGGGCAGATGATCAATGCTGCAACAGAACAAGGCGCAAGTATTAATCAATTAATTGCTAAAGCGCTTGATAAATTGCCGGTTAAGCTTCGACATAGTGGCGAATTAATTGCTATTTGTGGGGATAATTTGCTAGGTGGTGATTTTGTTAATGTGGCTTATTCTGACTTGCAAAGCGCCAAAACAAACAACGTGATCATTCATCAAAAGCTTATCGGCGGATTAAAGGCAATCAATGTAAGCTATTTCCCAAAAAATGCGATTTTAGTTACCGCACTTTCTAATCTAGCCATTTATTTTAAAAAGGATAGTTCACGTCTTTTCTTCCAAAATAAACCTCGTGAAAATGCACTTGAAGTATATTTTTCTACAAACCTTGATTTTCTACTAGGAAATCATTTACATGCGGTTTTAATAGATGGTATTCGTACAGAGGCGTAATCTATGACAGAGATAAAACAAGGCTCTTTTACCTTGCTTGAGTGCGCCGAAAGAATGTTAGAGGCAAGCCGAACGATGACGATCTTTTGTATTGAAGAAGCAATAAAACAAGGGCATATTTCGGAAAATGATAAAATCGAACTCATGCTAGCCTTTGCGGATTTAATGGAAAAGGAAGCGCAAACATTCAAACAAAGCTTTAAGCGCACTCAAAGCGACTAAAAAAGCGAGATCTTTAACTTTTAATTAATCGCCCCGAAAGGGGCTTTTTTATATCTGTTGAGTGCTTTTAAGAGATTTTGTAGAGTGCTATTATTTAGTTTAAATTTATTGATTAAGGGGGAACAATGGCAATCCATCACATATTGACACAACAAGCGGCAAGTATTACCGATTTAAAGCGAAATCCGATGGGCATTGCACAGGCAAGCAAACAGGGGGCAATCGCAATTTTAAACCGTAATCAACCCGTTTTTTATTGCGTTACGCCAGAACTATTTGAGTATTTTAAAAAATTGGCAGATGCTGAAGAATTAGGCTAAATTGCCCAATAATGCATGAAATAGATAAATATTAATAACTTTTATTAATTCACGAACTAGGTGTCATTGAAAATCCTATAAAAAAAGTAACTCCAGAAAATATTCGATTAAACTCAAGAAATCCATATGTGATAAGAAAGACATCATTTAATTACAAAAAAAGTAAATCAAAATAAGAAAAACTCTTTTGGAGAAAGCGTCTTCTTCTTCTGTTCCAATGTCTTCGTCGTTC
>NZ_CALJRX010000053.1 GCF_937976265.1 uncultured Haemophilus sp. | reverse complement strand
ATCTTGCTCTCTTAAATTATCCAAATATTGTCTAGCAACAATAATACTTTCACTATGAACATTACCATCGTAATACCAATTATCGTATGTATGTTCAAAATTATCATCTGCTTTTCGATATATATCACCACCTAGAATAAAAAGATTCAAACTATCAAGAATAGATAAAACCCTAATAGATAATTTTATTGGAATGATGACTGTATTTTCTCCCTGTTTAAATAAGCTGAATCCATTATTCATGTAAATGTTAATTAATTCGTTCATTATTATATATTCTCTATCTTAGTTAAGTCACTTTTGCTTTAAGCAGTTCGAAAATCAAGTCTAACTCAGAAACTATAATTGATTTGTAATAATTCAAAAGTAAGAAACCCGCTTAATTTTGCCATATAACTTTATTATCAGAACCAAAAGTAATTTTCTTAATAGGTTTTTCAATGATAATTTCTTTATTCAAATCACCTGAATACTTACCCTTTGCTAATGCCTCAAACAAAACAATATTTAATTCATCATCATGAATTGTTATTTTGCTATCTGATATGCCCATTGCACTATTTCCTAACAAACCAGTTAAGTGAATTTTTCTATTCCCTTTCATTTCTGTAACGGAAATTTTAAAATTCCAAATATCATCAAATTTAATTTCATGATTAGCTAGCACAATGTTAGATAGCAATAAGCCCATCACACCGAATAAAATCGCCTTGATTTTCATAATATACCTTTCCATACTGATAGAATGAACAAAAACTATTTGGAGTCTAAACTCACTGAAATTTATCTTTTCTATCTTTATAACAATTCGAGAAAGCATATACTACAATAACCCGTATCGAATCACCAACTTTCATAAAATTAATCTTATCAAGATATTGTTTATATCCACATCTCTAAAATTTAGATTATAATAACTACTCTTTTATTCCACATCATGGACATTATATGAACAGCAAAAAATCTTATCTCACTATTTTTGGCATCATTCTTGCAGTTGGATTGATGGCATCAGCGTTTATCTTAGGTAATCAATTTAAAAATTTACGCCAGACCGGCTCTATTTCAGTTAAAGGCTTGGCAGAAAGTCATTACACCTCAACACAAGGAACATGGGTTATTCGCGTAAACGGTTGGGGGCCAACTTATAATGATGCAATGGCAGCGAATCAGAAAAACTTGAATGAAGCCGTTCGTTTCCTTAAAGCTCAAGGTTTTGCTGATGAAAATCGAGAAATCACAGAATTAGATGTTTCTACTCATACTGACTATTATGAAAATGAAAAAGGTGAAACCAAAAGTAGAGATAATGGCTTTGATGCTTCCAGAGCAATCCGCATTTCGACCAAAGAACTGACTAAGTTACAAAAAGCACTCACCAATATTCACCAATTGGTTGCCAACAACCAAGACATTAGTTTTGGTGATCCAAATTATTACTTAGAAAATCTTGAACAAATTAAGCGTGAATTAATTTCAAAAGCCACACAAGATGCACATGTTCGTGCTGAAGAGTTTGCGAAAACCAGTAATGTAAAAGTTGGCGTATTAAAATCCGCTTCACAAGGACCGTTCTACATCCAAGCACCAAATCCTGATGCGGATGACTCTAGCGATTACACTGGTAGCTACGACACAAGCACGATTGAGAAAAAAGCTCGCTTAGTCGTGACCATTGAATATGCAATTGAATAATCATTTACTATTTACTAAACATTCATAAAGACAAAGTGCGGTCAATTTCATCATTAAATTTGACCGCACTTTTTTTTAACAAGGAACAACCATGCAACTCCCTACCCTACAACCCGCAAAATTAATTCGTCGCTATAAACGCTTTTTGACTGATATTGAATTACCAAATGGCGAAGTGATCACGATTCATTGTGCAAATACTGGTGCAATGACTGGCTGTGGTGAAAAAGGTGATACCGTTTGGTACTCTCATTCTGATAGCCAAACTCGCAAATATCCACACAGTTGGGAATTAACGCAATTAGCAAATGGTCAGCTTGTTTGTATTAACACGCACAGATCCAACCAGCTAGTCTTTGAAGCCTTGCAAAATAAACAAATCAAAGAACTCGCTATGTATGATGAAATTTATCCTGAAGTGAAATATGGTGAAGAAAATAGCCGTATCGACTTCTTACTTAAAGGTGAGGGCTTGCCAGATTGTTATGTTGAAGTGAAATCCATCACCTTCGTAAAAGGCACATTAGGGATGTTTCCCGATGCGGTAACTACTCGTGGACAAAAACATGTTCGTGAGCTTTTAGCCATGAAAAAACAAGGACATCGCGCGGTTGTTCTCTTTGCCGGATTACATGATGGCTTCGATCGTTTTAAAATCGCTGAGTTTGTGGATCCTGAATATGATCAACTTTTAAAAGACGCCAAATCTCAGGGCGTTGAAGCTTATGCTTATGCGGGAAAATTTGACATTTCAGATGGAATTCCGACCGCACTTTCTCTCACAGAAAGTGTACCTTACATCGATTAAAAAAATAATTGAGAATTATTTGCATTTTGTTGTTGACAAGGTATTTGATAATAGTTATCATCTAGCCATTCCAAAAACAAACAGATAATCACTCCAACTTCACGCCTATTTCCCCACAAATAGGCGTTTTTTTTCATCTCAATCTTTTCATTTCAGCCATATTCTCTATAATGTAGCCTTTAATATTAAAATAACATTAGGAAATAGAATGACTGATATTAATACCGTTCTCGCAGAACTAAAACGCGGTACTGATGAGATTCTTTCTGAAGCGGATTTAATCGAAAAACTAAAAGAAAATCGCCCACTTAAAATTAAACTTGGTGCAGACCCTACTGCTCCGGATATTCACTTAGGGCATACCGTGGTATTAAACAAACTTCGTCAATTCCAACAATTAGGCCACGAAGTCTATTTCTTAATCGGTGATTTCACTGGTATGGTCGGTGACCCATCCGGTAAAAATACCACTCGCCCACCGCTTAGCCGCGAAGATGTGCTTCGCAATGCGGAAACCTATAAAGAACAGATTTACAAAATTCTAGACCCACAAAAAACGAAAATCGTATTCAACTCTGAATGGTTGGGTAAATTGGGTACTGAAGGGATGATCCGTTTAGCAAGTAACTACACCGTAGCGCGTATGCTAGAACGTGATGACTTCAAAAAACGTTTTGGTAACAATCAACCTATCGCCATTCACGAATTTATTTATCCTTTATTACAAGGCCATGACTCTGTTGCTTTAGAAGCAGACGTTGAACTTGGTGGTACAGACCAAAAATTCAACTTACTTGTTGGTCGCGAGTTACAAAAATCAGCTGGTCAGAAACCACAAGTAGCGATTACGCTTCCATTACTTGTTGGTTTAGACGGTGAGAAGAAAATGTCTAAATCATTAGGCAACTACATCGGCGTGACAGATGCACCAAGCGATATGTTTGGTAAAATCATGTCGATCTCGGATGAATTAATGTGGGATTGGTACAACTTACTTTCTTTCCGTCCACTCACTGAAATTGCTGAATTAAAAGCAGAAGTAGCAAATGGTAAAAACCCACGTGATGTGAAGATTTTATTAGCCAAAGAAATCATTGCACGTTTCCATGATGAAGCGGCTGCCGAGGAGGCTGAACAAGAATTTATTAACCGTTTCCAAAAAGGGGCAATGCCGGATGAAATGCCTGAATTCACCTTTGAAGGCGAAATTGGTTTAGCCACCTTATTAAAAGAAGCAGGACTGGTTCCTTCTACTTCTGAAGCGATTCGCTCAGCGAAGCAAGGTGGTGTAAAAATCAATGGCGAAAAAGTCGAAGACATGAAAGCCAATGCGCCAAAAGGTACAAATGTTTACCAAGTTGGTAAACGTAAGTTTGCACGCGTAACCATCGCATAAAACACCGATGAAAATGACCGCTCTTTTTAAGTGCGGTTATTTTTTAACTGATATCCAAAATAGAAGGAAAATAATATGAGCCAAAAAATCTGGGTAACCGGCGATGCGGTTGTCGATCTTATTCCTGATGGTGAAAATCATTATTTACGCTGTGCCGGTGGTGCGCCTGCAAATGTGGCTGTTGCTGTGGCACGCTTAGGCAGCCCGAGTGCCTTTATTGGCCGTGTAGGTAACGATCCTCTTGGCCAATTTATGCAAGATACCTTAAATGCGGAAAATGTGAATACACAACATATGATTTTAGATCCGCAACATCGTACCTCTACGGTTGTGGTTGCTTTAGATAATGGTGAACGCAGCTTTACCTTTATGGTAAATCCAAGTGCGGATCAGTTCTTACAAGCCAGCGATTTACCACCTTTCCAACAAGGTGAATGGCTACATTGTTGCTCTATCGCAATGATCAATAATCCATCTCGCGAAGCGACTTTCGAAGCCATTCGTCGCGTTAAAGCTGCTGGCGGTTTCTTCTCTTTTGATCCAAATCTACGTGAGTCACTTTGGCCTAACCTAGAAGAAATGAAAACCGTGGTCATGGAAGCCGTTGCGTTGGCTGACGTATTGAAATTCTCTGAAGAAGAATTAACACTTTTGACTAATACTGACAGCCTTGAAAAAGCTTTTGAAAAAATGACCGCACTTTATCCTGACAAATTGATTATCGTGACCTTAGGTAAAGATGGCGCGCTCTATCACTTAGAAGGGAAGAAAGATGTAATTGCTGGAAAAGCCTTACAACCAGTTGATACAACAGGTGCAGGCGATGCTTTCGTTGGCGGTCTGCTTGCGGGTCTTTCACAGCATCCAAACTGGAAAGAAAATGATGTGCTTGTGCAAATTATCCGTCAAGCCAATGCTTGTGGTGCCCTTGCTACGACAGCAAAAGGGGCGATGTCTGCGCTACCAAATAAAGCACAATTAGCCGCGTTCCTAGCCAACTAAGGATCAAAGGTGCAAATTATTGCACCTTTTACTTACCCGATCACATTAACGAGGCACGATCACGATGATTATTTTCAATAATGGCAAATACAAAAGCATCCTAGCCGCAGAGAAAGGCGAACTCGCAGAAATTGCTGAAACCGTGCAAAAAGACAAAGATTTTCGACCGCACTTTCATATTGCCCCACCAACCGGCTTAATGAATGATCCGAATGGTTTGATCTTTGATGGTGAAAAGTATCATCTGTTCTACCAATGGTTTCCATTCGATGCCATTCACGGGATGAAACATTGGAAGCATTTAATCACGAAAGATTTCCAACATTATCAATCAGCAGATGATCTGATTCCTGGCGAGCTTTTTGAGTCTCACGGCTGTTATTCTGGTGGCGCTTTAAAAGTTGGTGATAAATTGGCCATGTTCTATACCGGCAATACTCGTCGACCAAGTGATAATCAACGCGTGCCTTATCAAAATTTAGCCATTTTCGATCTTAATGGGAAATTGCTTAACAAACGTCCGTTAATTGAAAATGCGCCTGAAGGTTATACGGAACACGTTCGGGATCCTAAACCGTATTTTACTGAAGACGGAAAAATCCGTTTTATCTGTGGTGCACAGCGAGAAAACCTCACAGGAACAGCTATTATTTTTGAAATGGACAATCTTGAAGATACGCCTCGTTTATTAGGTGAGCTTTCCTTACCTGCTTTTGACAATAAAAACGTGTTTATGTGGGAATGCCCTGACCTATTGAAGCTCGGAGATAAAGATGTCTTCATTTGGTCGCCACAAGGTAAAGATCGGGAAGCGCATCAATTCCAAAATAATTATCATGCGACTTATGCTGTGGGTAAATTAACAGATTTAACCTTTGAAGCAGAATATATTAGCGAATTAGATCAGGGCTTTGATTTTTATGCCCCACAAACGTTTGGCGGCTTAGATAATCAAACTCATGCGATGCTTTTCGGTTGGATTGGTTTACCAGATTTAACCTATCCGACAGACAAATTTAAATGGCATTCTGCTTTAACCTTGCCAAGAGAATTGCGCTTAGAAGGGACAAAAATTTATCAACGTCCGATTGCTAAAATATACGAAAATCTAACCGCACTTTCAGCGCTTCATCTAGATGAGAAAGCGGATATTGCCAATTTAGATCGTGCCTATCTTAAATTTGAGGCAAATAACCAAGCCTTTGACTTAACCTTCTTCCAAAATGAAAAAGGACAGTCACTGCGTCTATCTTATGAAAATGGCTTGATTTGTTTAGATCGCAGTCAAAGCGAACAAACGGAATTAATGGAGAAATTCGATACGAAACGTTTCTGTGAAATTGAAAATCTACAGACTGTTGAAATTTTCTTTGATCGCTCAATTATTGAAATTTTCTTTAATCATGGTGAAAAAGCCATGACATCAAGATTTTTTATTGAGAATAGAAAAAATACAATAGCTAGCAATCGTCCATTAGATTTAATGATCGGTTATTTGCCGGCGATTCATTATGACAAATAATCAACTCAAGTGCGGTTAAAATTAACCGCACTTTTATTTCCAACCATGTTCTCTTATTAAGTAATGACCATGTTTGTTCAACAACAAAACGCCACACCATCTAATCTTGTAGCCTTCAATTTTCTATTAATCGCCTTTTTAACAGGGATTGCCTCTGCCTTTCAAACACCGACCTTGAGTTTATATCTGTCTCAAGAGATTCAAGTTTCACCTTTTTTTGTGGGCTTGTTCTATTCAGTCAATGCCATTATTGGCATTATCTTGAGCCAAATTCTGGCGAAATATTCTGATAAGCAAGATGACCGTCGCAAAGTGATGATTGTTTGCTGTTTGATTGCCGTACTTGGTTGTCTGATTTTTGCTTATAGCCGAAATTATTATGTGTTGATTATTATCGGTACCACACTATTAGGGCTAGGTTCATCCGCTAATCCGCAATCTTTTGCTTTAGCGCGAGAATATGCTGAAAGTAGTCATCGTGAAGCGGTGATGTTCACCACAATTATGCGAACTCAAATCTCATTGGCTTGGATTGTAGGGCCACCGCTTTCTTTTTTCATTGCGTTAAACTGGGGCTTTGATTACATGTATTTGGTGGCAGGTTCTGCCTTTTTACTGTGTGCTGGCGTCAGCAAATTATTGCCGAAAATCCCTCGTCAAAGTGCGGTTAAAAATCAAGAGATTTTAGACAATACGCCACCAAGAAAAAGCGTGATTTACTTGTTCATCGCTAACCTATTACTTTGGACCTGTAACAGCATGTATCTCATTAATATGCCATTATTTGTGATTAATGAATTACATTTAAACAAAGAACTGGCGGGAACATTGATGGGAACGGCTGCGGGATTGGAAATCCCTGTGATGATATTGGCGGGCTATCTCACCAAATATTTCAGTAAAAAGCGCTTGATGATGATTGCTTTAGTTTCAGGTCTCGCCTTCTATTCAAGTTTATTATTCGCTGAACAGACATGGCAGCTTATCGGATTACAAATGCTTAATGCGATTTTTATTGGTATTACCGCTACGATTGGCATGGTATATTTCCAAGACTTAATGCCGACTAAAATGGGCACTGCCACCACCTTATTTAGTAATGCAGCAAAAAGTAGTTGGATTATCGGAGGACCTATTGCGGGTATTATTGCAGAAATCTGGCATTACAACTCTGTTTTTTATGTCGCTGTGGCATTAATTTTTATCAGCGTAGCCTGTATGTGGAAAGTCAAATCAGTTTAGTGAAAATAAAAAAGAGCGGTCAATTTTGATTTGACCGCTCTTTTACTTTACATGATCTTAGCGCCATGCTTTGAATTGGTTAATCAATCCATTGGTTGAGCTATCATGGCTTGTCACTTTCTCTTTGTCTGCCAATTCTGGAAGAATTCGATTTGCTAATTGTTTACCTAATTCCACGCCCCATTGGTCGAAACTAAAGATATTGAAAATCACACCTTGCGCAAAAATTTTGTGTTCATACATCGCAATTAATGCGCCAAGAACAAATGGTGTAATTTTTTGCACTAAAATAGAGTTGGTCGGTTTGTTACCGGTAAAGACTTTAAATGGCACAATGTCTTTTACCTCATCCAACGATTTACCGGCTTTCACAAACTCTGCTTCGACTTCTTCTTTGGTTTTACCAAATGCAAGCGCTTCAGTTTGCGCAAAGAAGTTTGATAACAATTTGCTGTGGTGATCGCCTAATGGGTTATGGCTTTGTGCCGGCGCGATAAAGTCACAAGGAATTAACATCGTACCTTGGTGAATCAATTGGTAGAACGCATGCTGACCGTTTGTACCCGGTTCCCCCCAAATAATTGGGCCGGTTTGATAATCACGGATAACATTGCCATTACGATCGACATATTTACCGTTTGATTCCATATTGCCTTGTTGGAAATAAGCCGCAAAACGGTGTAAATATTGGTCATAAGGTAAAATTGCTTCAGTTTGTGCACCGAGGAAATTGGTATTCCATAAACCGATTAACGCTAATGTTGCAGGAATATTTTTTTCTAATGGCGCAGTACGGAAATGTTTATCCATTTCATGCGCACCACTTAATAACGCTTCAAAATTGTCAAAACCGATTGAAAGTGCAATAGAAAGACCGATTGCAGACCATAAAGAATAACGGCCACCAACCCAATCCCAGAATTCAAACATATTGTTTGTATCAATACCGAATTCCGCTACCGCTTTACCATTGGTGGAAAGTGCGGCAAAGTGTTTTGCCACCGCACTGTTATCTTTCGCAGCCGCCAATAACCAATCACGCGCAGAATTCGCATTGGTCATGGTTTCTTGTGTGGTAAAGGTTTTAGATGCGACTAAGAAAAGTGTGGTTTCAGGATTTACTTTTTTCAACGTTTCAGCGATATGTGTGCCATCTACGTTTGAAACAAAGTGCATATTCAAGTGATTTTTATAAGGACGAAGCGCCTCGGTCACCATGTAAGGGCCTAAGTCCGAACCACCGATACCGATATTCACCACATCAGTAATTGCTTTTCCGGTATAACCTTTCCATTCACCTGAAATCACACGATCACAGAACGCGCTCATTTTCGCTAATACTGCATTCACTTCCGGCATCACATCTTTGCCATCTACATATACTGGTGTATTTGAACGGTTACGAAGTGCGGTATGTAATACGGCACGATTTTCTGTGCGATTAATCTTTTCGCCCGTAAACATGGCATTAATCGCTTCATCTAATGCGGACTCTTTGGCTAATTGATGAAGTAATTTGAGGGTTTCTTGGTTAATTTTATTTTTTGAAAAATCCACTAAGATTTGATTTTCAAAAGTTAAAGAATAATCGTTAAAACGATTTTGTTCTTGTTTGAACAAATCAGCAATCGTGGTATGAGCCAGTTGAGATTGGTGAGCTTCAAGTGCTTTCCAAGCTTGTGTATTGGTTGGGTTAATGTTTTTCATGAATTTTTCCTTTTAGTAAATTGAAATCTCTTTTCGTACTCTCACTTTGCTACAAAAGCAATTAATCGACATATTCCGTTATCACGCGAGGGGTTAATTTGGTAATCAATTCATAGCTTAAAATGCCACTGTATTTTGCGACAGTTTCAATTGGTAATTCTTTGCCCCATAAAATCACTTCATCGCCCACTTTATCTTGGCTATCTAGACCTAAATCCACCGTCAGCATATCCATTGAGACACGACCAACAATAGGAACAATACGACCATTTAGATAAACTGGCGTACCTTCTGGCACATCACGTGGATATCCATCACCATAACCAATAGCAACCACGCCAATTTTAGTCTCTTTCGGACTCGTCCAAATACCGCCATAGCCAACAGGCTCCCCTTTTTTATGCTCACGTACAGCAAGCAAAGATGACGTTAAATTCATCACAGGAGTTAAACCAAATTCAGCACCTACAGTATCTGTTGGTGAAATGCCGTACATAATAATCCCTGGGCGAATACAATCTAAATGTGCTTCTGGCCAGAATAAAATCCCACCTGATGCAGCAATGGTTCGCTCTCCCTCTTTGTTTTTTGTGGCTTGAAGGAAACGATCTAACTGAACTTGAGTGTAATCTGAATCTAACTCGTCAGCACGGCTAAAATGACTCACAAAACCTAAGTGCGGTTGAATTTGAGGGAGTTCTTTCAGCTCTTGATAAAAATAATCCACTTCATCAAGTGATACACCCAAACGGTGCATACCGGTATCAATTTTTAACCAGACTTTAATTGGACTTGGTACCACGGCTCGTTTTAATGCATCAAGCTGTTCGCGGTTATGTACCACCGTCTCAATATTATTTACTGCAATAATAGGCAGATCTTTTTCATCAAAAAAGCCTTCTAGCAATAAGATCGGTTTAATAATACCGTTGGAGCGTAAAGATAATGCTTCTTCTAAACGCGCCACGGCAAAGCAGTCCACCATGCTTTCTAAAGCCGATGAGACAAATACCACGCCGTGACCATATGCGTTTGCTTTTACCACAGCAATAATTTTGCTGTGTGGTGCTTTTTCTTTAATAACTTGTAAATTATGTTTTAAGGCAAGCGAACTGATTTTCGCTGTTGCCGGTTTTACGTTCATTTTTCTAATCCGTTATCTCTTGCCTAATAATCATCTCTATATTCACGCTGTTCGGCAAGATTATCAAAGCGTGAGAATTGACCGTTAAATGCTAAACGTACACGACCAATCGGACCGTTACGTTGTTTACCAATAATGATTTCAGCCACACCTTTATCTTCAGAATTATCGTTATACACTTCGTCACGATAAATAAACATAATCAAGTCAGCATCCTGCTCAATAGAGCCTGATTCACGTAAGTCTGAGTTTACCGGACGTTTATCCGCACGTTGTTCCAACGTACGGTTAAGCTGAGAAAGTGCAATGACTGGGACTTCTAATTCTTTCGCTAATGCTTTTAACGAACGGGAAATCTCCGCGATTTCTAAGGTACGGTTATCTGAAAATGCGGGCGCGCGCATTAATTGAAGGTAGTCCACCATAATCATGCTCAAGCCCCCATTTTCGCGATACACACGACGTGCGCGCGAACGCAATTCTGTTGGGGTTAAACCAGAGGAATCATCGATATAAAGATTGTTTTTTTGCTTAAACATCCCAAACACGCTGGCAATTTTGCTCCATTCCGTTTCATCCAAGTTTTGGCCAGTACGAATTTTGGTTTGATCCACGCGAGCAAGAGAGGCAATCATACGCATCATGATTTGTTCCGCAGGCATCTCTAAACTGAATACTAACACGGGCTTATCACTTGCCATGGCGGCATTTTCACAAAGGTTCATTGCAAACGTGGTTTTACCCATCGAAGGACGTGCAGCGACAATGATGAGGTCAGAAGGCTGTAACCCTGCTGTTTTCTTATCTAAGTCAACAAAGCCTGTTGTGACCCCTGTCACACCGCTATGATTTTCAAGCTTACTTAAGGTATCAATTCGAGCAATAGTACTTTCCAACACGCTGATCACATTTTGTGGTCCTTCAGTTGAAGAACTGCGTTTTTCAGCAATAGCAAACACTTCTCTCTCAGCTTCATCCAACACCATTTTGATGTCTTTGCCTTTCGGAGAATAGCTGTTTTCTGCGATACGATTTCCCACAGCAATAAGCTCACGCAAAATCGCTTTTTCACGCACGATCTCAGCATAAGCCAAAATATTAATGGCATTTGGCGTGTTATTAGAAAGATCCGCTAAATAAGCAAAACCGCCTACAGAATCGCTAATACCTTTCGCTTTAAGGGCTTGATCAAGGGTAATTAAATCAATCGGTGTTTGGTTACGCATTAATTCTTCCATGGTTTGGAAGATGGCTTTATGCGCAAAAGTATAAAAATCCTCAGCGATCACTCTTTCTGCAATACCATCCCAATGTTGATTACTCAACATGATGCCGCCAAGTACGGCTTGTTCAGCTTCAGTGGAATGAGGCGGGATGCTAACTTGTTCAGTTTTCTGATCAGGAGATTGGATTTGTCTTTGTGATGCCATAAGGATTTCAATTTAAACTAAAAAACTGTGCTTATGATACCGCAAATACGAGGTGGTTTTAAGAAAAAAGTGCGGTCAATATTTTCAATATTTTAGATATAAAAAACGGTGGAAAAATTCCACCGCTCTTTTTTATTCATGAATGTTGATTATTCAACCGTTAAAGTACGACATACGTTAGTTGCACCTGCTGATTCATCACCTTGTGTTAATAAAACAAGATCACCTGAAACTAAATAACCTTTTTCTTTTAATAGGTTAATCGCTGCTTTTGCAGCCGCAGAGCTACGAGATTCACCATCAAAATAAACTGGTGTCACACCGCGGTATAATGCACATTGGTTTAATGTTTCTTGAACACGAGAAAGTGCAAAGATTGGTAAACCTGAACTAATACGTGACATTAATAATGGTGTACGACCAGAGTGGCTTAATGTGATGATTGCTGCAATACCGCTTAAGTGATTTGCTGCGTACATTGCAGACATCGCTACACATTCTTCAATATCGCTGAATTCACGATCTAAACGGTGCTTAGAAATATTGATGCTTGGCATTTTTTCTGCACCTAAACATACGCGAGCCATTGCCGCCACAGTTTCAGCTGGATATTGACCTGCTGCAGTTTCTGCTGAAAGCATTACCGCGTCAGTACCATCTAATACCGCATTTGCCACGTCCATCACTTCTGCACGAGTAGGCATTGGGTTGCTGATCATTGACTCCATCATTTGAGTTGCAGTAATAACCGCACGGTTTAACTGACGTGAACGACGAATTAACTTTTTCTGTACGCCAACTAATTCAGGGTCACCAATTTCAACACCTAAGTCACCACGTGCAACCATGATTACATCAGAAGCAAGGATAATATCATCCATTGCTGCTTCATCAACAACCGTTTCAGCACGTTCAACTTTAGCGACGATTTTCGCTTCTAAACCTGCTTGTTTTGCTAATTCACGTGCATAGTTTAAATCTGCACTTGAACGAGGGAAAGATACAGCTAAGTAATCTACACCGATACGTGCAGCTGTGATGATATCTGCTTTATCTTTTTCAGTTAATGCATCTGCAGATAAACCACCGCCTAATTTGTTGATCCCTTTATTGTTTGATAATGGACCACCAACTGTCACTTCAGTAAATACTTTTGCACCGTCAGTAGAAAGGACTTTTAATTGAACACGGCCGTCATCTAATAAAAGAATATCGCCAGGAACAACATCTTGTGGAAGTGTTTTATAGTCTAAACCAACGGCTTCTTGATTACCTTCACCTTTTGGTAATTCCGCATCAAGAATAAATTTATCACCAACATTTAAGAAAATTTTGCCATCTTTAAAAGTAGAAACACGAATTTTAGGACCTTGCAAGTCACCTAAAATTGCCACGGTTCTACCTAATTTTTTCGCGATTGAACGAACACGTTCAGCACGACCGATATGATCGTCTGGTGTACCGTGAGAAAAGTTCATACGCACAACATTAGCGCCTGCTGCAATAATTTTTTCAAGATTGTTATCGCGATCTGTTGCAGGACCCATTGTACATACAATCTTCGTTCTTCTTAATTTTTTAGACATTATCTAAACTCCACAAATAGTTACTATTTAAAAAAGCTTTTTTAATTTCGGCTCATCCGAGATAAAAACTGTCGCGCATTATACGCTTAAACCACCGCAAAATCAAAACAAGCAATGAGAGTTTTTGCAACAAATTTTGATTATTTTTTTAGCAGCTAAATTTAACTTAAACAAATCCTCTTGTTTTCATCATTAAAACTGTTTATCATCTGCCACATCTTTTACGCGACTATAGCTCAGTTGGTTAGAGCACCACCTTGACATGGTGGGGGTCACTGGTTCGAGT
>NZ_CALJRX010000052.1 GCF_937976265.1 uncultured Haemophilus sp. | reverse complement strand
ATAGTAAAAATCACTAATTTCAGAATCATCTAATGCCTCAACCTCAAATACAAGCATCCCATCTTCTAAATCAGACCAAAAACTTAATGGAATAACAATATCATTGAACTCATTAGTAGATATATAGTTTTCAGCGAGAATACGACCACTAAAATAAGCTCGATGAAGAAACCAAGTAATTTTCACTTTACCTTTTACACGAATGGTAAGATTCAGATCACATACATTAGTATGTCTCTTCCACTTTCCAACACTAATACTATTAAAATAGGTATCAGTAATTAATTTCCCTTTTTTCCTTAAGCTAAAGGTTGATTTATTCATATCTAAATCAACATACTCATTAAATCTAAAGTAAAGTTCTTTTTCCGAACATAATGAATAAGTTGGAAATACTGAGTTTTGTAAAATATGCATAACTATACCCGTGCCAAGCACTTTATTTTTATCTAAAATAATGAAGTTTTATTTTCATATAATGGAATTACATCTTTAGCTTTTCCTACAGCTTTTACCACACCTTTATCGATCCAAATTACATTCTGACAAAGATCTTTTACTTGCTTTATAGAGTGAGAAACAAATAAAAGCGTTGTGCCACCAGCTAACATTTTTTCCATCCGCAGCTTACATTTGTCTTGGAATGCCGCATCGCCTACAGCCAATACCTCATCCACAATTAAGATTTCTGGCTTCACTATCGTTGCCACTGCAAAGCCTAACCGTGCTGCCATTCCTGATGAAAAGTTTTTAAGCGGCACATCCACAAAATCTTGCAATTCAGCAAACTCAATAATTTCATCAAAATGCTGCTCCATAAAGGCTCTTTTATGCCCAAGTATTGCACCATTTAGATAAATATTTTCTCTTGCGGTTAGTTCGCCATCAAAACCTGCACCTAGCTCAATCAACGGTGCAATATTACCATGTACTTCTACCGAACCTTTATAGGGTTTTAGGATACCGCAAATCAATTTTAAAAGCGTCGACTTCCCCGAGCCATTGGTACCAATTAGCCCCCACGATTCACCTTTCTTCACTTCAAGATTAACGTCTTTTAATGCTAAAAACTCTTGGAACATAAGTTCCCCCT
>NZ_CALJRX010000051.1 GCF_937976265.1 uncultured Haemophilus sp. | reverse complement strand
CGTTTAAATGTTTTAGTATTTAACGGTTCAAGTTCATCTAAATTATCGAAATGCTGTTTTTCTAATGGATTTTTTTCAAATACGCTTAATTGGCTTTCCACAACATCTGCAGCAAAGAGTAAATAATCAGCCAATGGATGATCTTTCGCTAATTCTCTTAAACGTTTTGCACGACGTTGATAAAGATTTTTAGGGTTAGCAAACAAAACAGGCGGAATATCGTATGAATTCGTTTTTTGTTTGATTTCGTCTGCAGATAAGATTTTGATACTCATAATAGTCTCTTAAGTATTGATAAGAAAAAGTGCGGTCAATTTTAACCGCACTTTTTGATTTTAGCCATTGATACCTTTGAACAATGCTTTGGTTTTTACTTTTTTACCTTCAGCTTCGTTTTTAAGGTCTTCTTCTAGCTTAGGAAGTACTTCTTCGTTATACCATTTCGGGTGGTGTTTTTTCGCCCAGCGAACGGTTACCCAACCTTCCACGATACCACGAATGGAGCCTTTCACCCAGAATGCCATGTACATGTGTACCAAGATACCGGTGAACAACATGAATGCACTTAAAGAGTGAAGTAAAATCGCAAAACGTAATACCGGAATAGAGAAGTAGTCCGAGAAAAATTGACGCCACATAATGATGCCGGTTACAAGCAAGGTCACCATCGCCAAGTTCAATGTCCAGAATAACATTTTTTGACCAAGGTTATACTTACCGTTATAAGCAACAGCGTGCTCGTTCCCTTTTAATACTTCTACGATGCCTTTTAACCAGCGGATATCGTTTTTCTCTGGAATGTTGTGATGCCAGTAAAGATAGCCAAGGAAAATAAAGGCAACAAACATAATGATACCGGTGAACGGGTGAATTGCTCGCGCCAGTTGCGGGGTACCTAAAATCTCAGTTAACCACGCAAAATCTGGGAAGAAGAAAGCCACACCAGTGAACATTGTCATAAAGAAGCAGATTACGAGTAGCCAGTGGCTAAAACGAGCAGACGTTCTATGACGAATGATTCGAGTATCATTGCTAATCTCAATCTTACTCATCTTTGCCCCCTTTTTTATCTTCCTCTTCAAATTCATGACGATGATCTTCTACGTCTTCTTCAACGTTTGGACCTACAGCTAAGTAGTGACCGATTTCAGCAAGCGCTAAACCACCCATTGCCACAGCGGCTACCGGTTTCAAGATATCTTTCCACACAGTGACAGAGAGGTCAATTTGTGGATCTTTTGGAAGACCGGAATAAAGTTCAGGTTTATCCGCATGGTGTAATACATACATTACGTGTGTACCACCTACGCCTTCAGGATCGTAGATACCTGCATTTTCGTAACCACGTGATTTTAAGTCAGCAACACGTTGTTCTGCGTAGAGTTTCATTTCTTCTTTAGAACCAAAATGAATTGCACCGGTTGGACATGTTTTCACGCAAGCCGGTTCTTGGCCTACAGAAACACGATCCACACAAAGGGTACATTTGTACACGCGGTTGTCGTCTGGGTTCATACGTGGAATGTTGAACGGACAACCTGCGATACAGTAACCACAACCGATACATTTATCAGATTGGAAATCCACGATACCGTTCGCATATTGGATGATTGCACCTGGTGCAGGACAAGCTTTTAAACAGCCTGGTTCTGAACAGTGCATACAACCATCTTTACGGATTAACCATTCTAAACGATCATTTTCTTCTACTTCGTTAAAGCGCATCACAGTCCATGCTTTTGCATTGAGATCTACTGGGTTATCGTAGATTCCCACACATTTTGCATTGACGTCAGAGCGGATATCATTCCACTCTGAACAGGCCACCTGACAGGCTTTACAACCGATACAGGTGGATACGTCGATTAATTTTGCTACTTCAACTTTATGATCTCGCACTTGAGGTGCTGGTGTTAAACCAGACGTAGCGGAGACCTTGATAATGTCTTGCGATTGAACGCCTTGACCATTTCCTGCCATATTATGCCTCCGCCTTCTCGATATTTACCAAGAATGTTTTATATTCTGGTGTTTGAGTGACTGCTTCACCCCAAGGTGGTGTTAAGGTGTTGGTGGAGAAACCAGGATGACCTTTACCATTTAAGGCTTTCATGTTCCAGTGAATTGGAATACCCACGTGATGTACGGTACGTCCGTCGACTTCTAAATCTTTCAAACGTTTTGTTACCACTGCAACGGCTTTAATGTGGCCACGGCGAGAAGTAATTTTTACCATATCACCTTTTTGGATGCCTTTTTCTGCTGCTAATTTCTCACCAATTTCCACGAATTGTTGTGGTTGGGCGATGATATTTAACACAGATTGAGCAGTCCAACTGTGGAAGTGCTCGGTCAAACGATAAGTGGTTGCCACATAAGGGAAATCTTTGTTTGAACCGATAAATTCACGGTCTTCTTTATAAATACGAACAGTTGGATCAGAAGATACTTTCGGATGTAACGGATTCGCATCAATTGGACTTTCAATTGGTTCATAATGCTCAGGCATTGGACCACTTGTAATTTTATCTACTGCAAATAAACGCCCCACACCTTCTGCAGACATAATAAATGGACCTGCATCAGAACCTGGTGGTTGTGTGCCATAGTCAGCTACATCTAACCAGTTCCAGTTTTTACCGTTCCATTTGATTAATTGACGGTGTTTATCCCAAGGATTACCGTTAATATCAAGTGAAGCACGGCTATAAAGAATACGACGGTTTGCCGGCCATGCGAAGCCCCAACCTAATGTACAACCTAAACCTGATGGGTCAGAGTTGTCACGGTTTGCGGTTTGGTTGCCTTTTTCAGTCCATTGACCCACATAGATCCAGTTACCTGATGAGGTGGTACCATCATCGCGTAAGTGAGCGAATCCGTTAAGTAATTGACCTTTTTTATACATGACGTTGCCATCTGCATCGAGAAGATCAGCAAGCGCGTAACCGTTCAATTCTTTCGCTAATTCTACAGAGCTTGGTGAATGCGGTTGAGCATAGTTCCAAGTCATCGCTTCGAAAGATTCGATACCGCGACCACCTTCTTTTTGATAAAGATGATGCATTTCTTCACGAATCATAGAAAGAATTTCAACATCTGGTAACGCTTCACCCGGTTGGTCACAGCCTTTCCAGTGCCATTGTGCCCAACGACCAGAGTTGGCAATCGAACCATCTTCTTCTGCGAAACAGGTAGTTGGTAAACGGAATACTTCCGTTTGAATATCTGCTGGATTAACATTGTTTGATTCACCAAAGTTTTTCCAGAACTCAGAAGATTCAGTTTGAAGCGGATCCATTACGATTAAGAACTTCAATTTACTCATACCCGAAACAGTTTTGTTTTTGTTCGGTAATGAGTTTAATACGTTGAAACCTTGTAAGATCCAACCATTTAATTTTCCATCATTCATTAACTTAACATGAGTGATAGGGTCGTATAAGCGGTCATATTTCGGTAAGAAATCGAAGCCCCAACCATTTTCTTTAGTCGCTTTATCACCATAGAATGTCTTCATCATACTGACGAAGAATTTTGATGTATTGCGATAGTAGTTTACTTGGTTTGGTACGATATCTTTTGGCGTAACCGCATTGATATATTGCTCATAAGAGGTATCTTTATCGTTTGGTAAACGCAGATAACCAGGTAAAGATGTAGGCAACAAGCCCATATCTGTTGTACCTTGTACGTTTGAGTGTCCACGTAATGCATTAATACCGCCGCCAGGCATACCCATATTACCTAAGAGTAATTGGATCATCGCGATTGAACGAATATTTTGTGTGCCGATTGTGTGCTCAGTAAGACCTAACGCATATAAGTGCGTCATGGTTTTATTTGGTGCAGAAGTTTTACCGATTTCTTCACAAATGTGTAAGAAGGTTTTTTGTTTTACACCAGTAATACGTTCAACCATTTCAGGCGTATAGCGAGAAACGTGATCTTTTAGAATATTAATCACACAACGTGGATCTTGTAAGGTCATATCACGTTTAGCAAAACCATTCTCATCAAATTGGTAATTCCATTTTGATTTATCGTAAGAACGTTTTTCTTCATCAAAGCCTACGAATAAACCATCTTCAAATTTGAAGCCTTCATCAATTAAGAATGAAGCATTGGTATAATGTTTAACGTATTCGTGTTGAATTTGATTGGTTTCCAATAAATAACGAATTACACCCAAGAAGAATGCAATGTCAGTACCGGAACGGATTGGCGCATGAAGATCAGCTACAGAAGCTGTACGGTTAAAGCGAGGGTCAACCACGATGATTTTCGCACCGTTTTTCTTCGCTTCAATTGCCCAACGGAAGCCAACAGGGTGAGCTTCAGCAGGGTTACCGCCTTGAACAAGAATAAGATTGGCGTTTTTGATGTCAACCCAGTTATTTGTCATGGCACCGCGACCAAATGATGGAGCAAGACTTGCTACCGTTGGTCCGTGTCAAGTATTCGCTTGGTTACACATCGGCACCATGCCCAACATCCGCACCCATTTATGAGTAAGAAGTGCGGCCTCATTACTCATAGCAGAGGCGGTCATAATACCTGTGGTTGTCCAACGGTTAACGGTTTTGCCACTTGCATCTTTTTCAACAAAGTTGGCATCACGATCATCTTTTAATAAACGAGAAACGCGTTTGATCGCGTCTTCCCAAGAAAGGCGAACCCATTTGTCAGAACCTGGTGCTCGATATTCAGGGTATAATGCACGGCTTTTACTATTAACATAGCCTAACGCGCCAGCACCTTTAGGACATAATGCCCCACGGCTCACCGGATGGTCTGGGTCACCTTCAAGGTGGAATAATTTAGAACGGGTATTGGTGCCTGTATGGCTGCTTAAAGCATCGTAAGGTTTGCCTGTGCTATATAACAACATACCACAGCTCACTGCACAATATGTACAGGTGTTACGGGATTCAAAAGCCCGCAATAATTTGTATTCACGTGGTGCCGCTAAGACAGATGATGGTGCAAAGCCCAACATTGCCGCAGACGTCCCCGCCATACCACCTGCACAGATCTTAAAGAACTTACGTCTAGAGACCTGCATAATCACTCCTTCATAACGGCGAACCGTTAAGATATTTCGATAGTATAAATTCGTATAGATAATTTATTTGATTTCGTTAAAATAACGCATCAACCATTAAATTGATTGTAACAATGACCAATTTAAACGGAGCCGATTTTAACTATTTTTTAACCGAAAATCTATAATCAAAACTTGTTATAATCGTTTTAAAACTTGAGCTAGATCACAAAACAAACATTTTTTGTTAAAAAAAAGTAACATTTTTACAACAGTCATTTTATTGGGAAAAAATAATGCACTGGATAATCCAAAAAACAATTAATTTTTTAAAAAAAACACCTGAAAATCCGACCGCACTTTTAGTGGAAAAACAAGATAGTTTGGCTGCGGAAGTCCCTGTTTCACTTGTCTATAATGGTATTGCGCATACCGTCATGATGTGTTCTCCCCAAGATTTAGAGGATTTTGCTTTAGGCTTTTCATTAGCAGAAGGCATTATTGAGAAAAAAGCGGATATTTATGGCATTGATGTGGTGAAAGTGTGTAATGGGATTGAAGTTCAAATTGAATTATCTAGCCGCCAATTTGTGGCATTAAAAGATCATCGTCGAACATTAACAGGCAGAACAGGATGTGGCATTTGCGGCACAGAACAAATCTCACAAGTTTATAAAAAATTGCCAAAATTAGACCGCACTTTCCAATTTAATTTAAATTTATTAGATGGTTGTTTAGAACAATTACAAGCTAATCAAGAACTCGGGAAAGAAACAGGTGCAACACATGCCGCTGCCTTTTTTGATTTATCGGGTAATTTATTGGCGATTCGAGAAGATGTAGGGCGACATGTGGCACTAGATAAATTAATCGGTTGGCATGCCAAACAAAATCAACCACAAGGATTTGTACTTGTTTCAAGTCGAGCCAGTTATGAAATGGTTCAAAAATCGGTGGCTTGTGGCATCGAGTTACTTGTTGCGATTTCTGCTGCGACAGATCTTGCCGTGAATATGGCTGAACAGCATAATCTTTCTCTTATCGGCTTCGCTCGCCCAGGAAAAGCCAATATTTATTCTGGAAAAGAGCGGTTGGTTTTAGCTTAGTTTCATATGTTAAAAACAAGTGCGGTCAAAACATTCTTATTTTGACCGCTCTTTTTGTTTATTCCGTTTATTCTTTTGGCGATTTACCCTCTAAGAGTACTTCAGAAACCCAACGTTGGGTAAGGCGTTTGCCTTCTTGATCCGTACCAAATTTCATAAAATCAATATCCACTAGTTTTAATTTGCTAGCCGGCAGGAAACCTGGTGCAGGTTCCGCATGAATATTGGTTGGAAGTTGATAAGAGTCTGATTCTTTCCAAGGAATTTCTTGGGCTTCTTTGCTTAGCACGAAATCCATAAATAGCTTGGCATTATCAAGGTTTCTAGCTCCTTTAATGATGCTTGCCCCGCCTAAAGAATAGCCTACGCCTTCGCATGGTAAAATGCCTTCAACAGGCGCACCGTTTTTCTTCTCACGCGGATAAACCAACATAAAACCTAAATCAATCGCCACGGTACCGTTAGCCAAATAGTTGCTCGCAAGACCAGTTTTGGTATGTTGCATGAGATTGGGTTCTAATTTTTTCAAATAATCGAAAGCTTTTTCTTCTCCCCATAATGTGGAAAAGGTACTGATAAGTGAGTAACCCGTACCCGAAACGCGTGGATCGGGATATTGAATTTGCCCTTGATATTCAGGTTTTAGTAGATCTGCATAACATTTTGGTGCAGGAATATTCAATTCTTTTAATTTTTTAGTATTTACCCCAATGCCAAGTTCCATTAAATAAATAACTGAGGTGAAATTACCGCGTTGCTCCATTAAAGATTTAAACTGCGGCATGATATCTTTTTGTAATGGGGAGCGATAGGATTCAAGTAAGCCTAATTCAGCCGCTTGAAGATGAGGTTCAATGGTGCCACCAAACCAGAAATCAGCTTGTGGGTTTTCTTTTTCAGCTTTAATTTTGCCTAATACGACGCCTGTACTATTACGCACAAATTGTGCATCTACATTGTATTTTTTACTAAAGGCTTGCGTGACTTTTTCGCATACTACATTTTGTACACTGCAATATACGGTGAGTTTACCTTCAGCCTGTGCATGAGATGTGAAGGCGAGAGCCGCAAGGGTAGAAAGTGCGGTCAATTTTAATGTGGCTTTAATTGGCATATAGGCTCTCTTTTTAATCTTAGTTATCGTTCTTGTTTGGGTCGCTCATATTAAGCGGGCGGAGGAAATTTGTAAACATGAGGATTGTTTAAAAATATAATTCCCACTATAATCCCTGTAAATTTAACCAGATTAAAATAAGAGCAATGGATATTTCAGAATTACTTGATGGCTTGAATGATAAACAACGTGAAGCAGTGGCAGCACCGCTTGGCAATTACCTCGTACTTGCGGGGGCCGGAAGTGGTAAAACTCGCGTACTGACTCACCGTATTGCTTGGTTGATTGCGGTAGAAAATATTTCTGAAGGTAGCATTATGGCGGTAACCTTTACGAATAAAGCAGCAGCTGAAATGCGCCATCGTATTCAAGATACTTTATCCAAACACGCTCAACCCAATTTATTTGGCATGTGGATTGGGACATTCCATAGCATTGCTCATCGATTATTACGTGCTCACCATTTAGATGTGAACTTGCCACAAGATTTCCAAATTTTGGATTCTGAAGACCAACTTCGTTTAGTAAAACGCTTGATGAAATTGCACAATTATGACGATAAAGCATTTCCACCGAAACAAGCGTGCTGGTATATCAATAATAAAAAAGATGAAGGTTTAAGACCGCAAGATATTAATGATTTTGGTGATCGTCAGGAAAAAGAGTGGATTAAAATTTATCAAATTTATCAAGATACTTGTGATCGTGCGGGCTTGGTGGATTTTGCTGAATTGTTAATTCGTGCGTATGAATTATTTGCTAAAAAGCCCGTGATTTTGCAGCGCTATCAGCAACGTTTTCAGCACATTTTGGTGGATGAGTTTCAAGATACCAACAAGATCCAGTATGCGTGGATTAAGATCCTTGCAGGCAATACGGGCAAAGTGATGATTGTCGGCGATGATGACCAATCCATTTATGGTTGGCGTGGTGCACAGGTCGAAAATATTCAAAAATTCCTAAAAGATTTCAACGCTGAAACTATTCGCTTGGAGCAAAACTATCGTTCTACCGGCAATATTCTGAAAAGTGCCAACCAACTTATTTCGAATAATAGTGATCGTCTCGGTAAGAATTTATGGACAGACGGTGAAATGGGTGAGCCAGTGGGTATTTATGCGGCATTTAATGAGTTAGATGAAGCGAAATTTGTGGCGTCTCAGATCCAAAATTGGGTAGATGACGGTGGAAAATTAGATGATTGTGCTGTTTTATATCGTAGCAATAGCCAATCTCGTGTCATTGAAGAAGCCTTGATTCGTTGCCAAATTCCTTATCGTATTTACGGCGGAATGCGATTCTTCGAACGCCAAGAAATTAAAGATGCGTTGGCGTATTTACGCTTAATTAATAATCGTCAAGATGATGCGGCATTTGAACGTGTGATTAATACGCCTACACGTGGCATTGGCGATCGTACTTTAGACGTGTTACGAAATTTAACCCGTGAACGTCAAATTACCTTATGGCAAGCAGTGCAAGTGGCCATACAAGAAAATATGCTAACAGGCCGTGCTTCAACTGCATTATTACGTTTCCAAGAGTTAATTAACTCTTTACAGGTGGATACAGCCGAAATGCCATTGTTTGCACAGACCGATTTCGTGATTAAACATTCTGGCTTATACGATATGTATAAACAGGAAAAAGGTGAGAAAGGCGAAGTGCGTATTGAAAACTTAGAAGAGTTGGTGACGGCAACCCGAGAATTTATCAAACCTGATGAAGCGGAAGACATGACCGATCTTACCGCCTTTTTAACTCATGCTTCTTTAGAGGCAGGAGAAGAGCAGGCTTCGCCGCATCAATCTTGTGTGGAGATGATGACTTTGCACTCAGCAAAAGGCTTGGAATTTCCACGCGTATTTATGGTGGGGGTAGAAGAGGGCGTATTCCCAAGTTTCCGTTCATTTGAAGAGCCTGGTCGTTTGGAAGAAGAACGTCGTCTTGCTTATGTGGGCATTACACGTGCTAAGCAAAAACTCACCATTTGTTATGCGGAAAGTCGTCGTGTTTACACGAAAGAAGAACGCCATTTACCTTCGCGTTTTATTACAGAATTGCCACCAGAGTGTATTCAAGAAATCCGTTTGCGTGGAACGGTGACTCGAGCATTAAACCAAGCGAAAGTAGGAAGTTTAAGCACGAGTTTGCCAGAAAATGAATGGAAAATGGGGCAAAAAGTGAAACACGACAAGTTTGGTTTCGGCACAGTGATAAACGTTGAAGGTTCAGACAATAACACCCGTTTACAAATTGCTTTCCAAGCTCAAGGCATTAAGTGGTTGATTGCGCATTTGGCAAAATTAGAAAAAGTGCGGTAGAATCGGGAGGATTTTATTGCAACGAGTATGAATATTAGTGTTCATATTCAATATGCCAGTGCGAAAACGTTCGCAGAAACGACCGCACTTTTATCATGTGGGAAGTAAATGTTTAAATTTATTTTAAAACGTATTTTAATGGTGATTCCTACCTTTATCGCCATTACTTTTGTAACTTTTGCTCTCATTCATTTTATTCCGGGTGATCCCGTGGAGATTATGATGGGTGAGCGAGGTTTAACGCCAGAAGTTCATCAACAAATGATGAAGCAACTCGGTCTGGATTTACCGTTGTATCAGCAATATTTCAATTATATTGGTAATGTGATACAAGGCGATTTTGGTGAATCATTCCGTACTCGACAACCTGTTCTGACTGAGTTTTTTACACTCTTTCCTGCCACGTTTGAATTGGCTTTCTTTGCACTATTTTGGTCGTTAATTGCCGGTATTACGCTCGGAACGATTGCGGCCGTCAAAAAAGATAGTTGGATTTCTCATACTGTGACAGCCATGTCCTTAACGGGTTATTCCATGCCAATTTTCTGGTGGGGATTAATTTTGATCTTATATGTTTCACCTTGGTTAAATTTACCACAAGGAGGACGTTTAGAAGACAGTTTCTGGATCGATACACCAACCGGTTTTATGTTAATCGATACTTGGCTTTCAGGTGTACCAGGTGCTTTTGAAAATGCAGTTAAGTCATTGATTCTACCAGCTATTGTATTAGGTACTATTCCTCTTGCAGTAATTACTCGAATGACACGTTCTTCGATGTTGGAAGTATTAGGCGAAGATTATATTCGTACTGCAAAAGCGAAAGGCTTAAGTTATACCCGAATTGTGATTGTACATGCACTACGTAATGCGCTTATTCCTGTTGTAACAGTGGTGGGCTTGATTGTAGGACAGCTATTATCCGGTGCAGTTTTAACCGAAACAATTTTCTCATGGCCGGGCATTGGTAAATGGATTATTGATGCGATTACCAATCGCGATTATCCCGTCTTACAAGGCGCCGTGTTGATTATTGCTACAATTATTATTGTGGTGAATTTGACGATCGATTTACTTTATGGCGTGGTAAACCCACGTATTCGCCATCAATAAGGAGCCTTATTAATGACGGAACAAACTTTACCTATTGAAACCTTCGCACCGCGCACACCGTTGCAGGAGTTTTGGTTTTATTTCAAACAAAATAAAGGGGCGGTGATTGGGCTCACTTTTATCCTTGCTGTGGCATTAATCAGTATTTTTGCCCCTTGGATAGCACCTTTTGATCCTATCGAACAAAATCGTTCGGCTTTATTGTTACCACCTGCTTGGTATGAGGGCGGCAATTCAGCTTATTTACTGGGTACGGATGACATTGGTCGAGATATTCTTTCTCGTATTATTTATGGTACGCGCATTTCTGTTTTTGCGGGTTTCATTATTGTGATTTTATCTTGCATTTTAGGGACGAGCCTTGGCTTGCTCGCAGGCTATTATGGTGGAACGTTAGACACATTAATTGTTCGCTTTATTGACATTATGTTGGCTATCCCAAACCTACTTTTAACCATTGTGGTGGTGTCAATTTTAGAGCCCTCTTTAACCAATGCAACGTTAGCGATTGCCGTGGTTTCGATTCCAAGTTATGTACGCTTAACTCGTGCGGCGGTATTGAATGAGAAAAACCGAGATTATGTCACCTCTTCACGCGTAGCGGGAGCAAGCGTATTACGTTTAATGTTTATTGTGATTTTACCGAATTGCCTTGCACCGCTTATCGTGCAAATGACAATGGGGATTTCTAATGCGATTTTAGAGTTAGCCACCTTAGGTTTCTTAGGTATCGGCGCAAAACCACCAACACCGGAATTGGGTACGATGTTATCTGAATCACGTAGCTTTATGCAGGCAGCCAACTGGTTGGTTACGATTCCAGGTTTAGTGATTTTATCGCTTGTTTTAGCATTTAACTTAATGGGCGACGGGTTGCGTGATGCGCTCGATCCAAAATTAAAACAATAGGGGGCAGAATGGCATTATTAGATGTAAAAGAGCTTTCTGTTCACTTTGGTGATGAAAAAGCACCTTTTAAAGCGGTGGATCGTATTAGCTACCAAGTTAATCAAGGCGAAGTATTAGGGATTGTTGGCGAGTCAGGTTCAGGGAAATCAGTAAGTTCCCTTGCTGTGATGGGGTTAATTGATTTTCCTGGGCGTGTTTCAGCGAAAGGCCTAGCATTTGAAGGAAAAGATCTTTTAAGTTTAGCACCAAAAGAAAAGCAGGAATTAGTTGGCGCAGATATTGCCATGATCTTCCAAGACCCGATGACAAGCTTAAATCCCGCTTATACGGTGGGTTTCCAGATTATGGAAGCGATTAAGGTGCATCAAGGCGGCAGTAAAAAGGAACGCCGTGAACGCACCTTAGAACTGTTACGCTTAGTCGGTATTCCTGATCCTGAATCACGTATTGATGTTTATCCGCACCAGCTTTCTGGCGGGATGAGTCAACGCGTTATGATTGCTATGGCGATTGCATGTAAACCGAGATTACTCATTGCAGATGAACCAACCACCGCATTGGATGTGACCATTCAAGCTCAAATTGTAGATTTGTTGCTTGAATTACAGCAAAAAGAATGTATGTCGTTGATTCTGATTACGCACGATCTTGCGTTAGTTGCAGAAGCGGCGCATCGTATTATTGTGATGTATGCAGGACAAGTCGTGGAAGAAGGACGAGCAGAAGATATTTTCCGTGAACCCAAACATCCTTATACTCAAGCGTTATTGCGTTCTTTACCGGAGTTTGCAGAAGGTAAATCTCGTTTACAATCTTTACCCGGTGTGGTGCCAGGTAAATACGATCGCCCACAAGGTTGTTTGTTAAATCCACGCTGTCCGTATGCGACCGATCTTTGTCGACGTGTGGAACCTGAATTACGTCAAGTAGGAAATCGACAGGTCAAATGTCACACCCCATTAAATGCCCAAGGAGAACCAAGCAATGTCTAATGTCGCACAAGAAAATGCACCATTGCTCAATGCCATTGGGCTGAAAAAATATTATCCTGTGAAAAAAGGGATGTTTGCTAAAACACAGCAAGTGAAAGCATTAGATGGCGTGTCTTTTTCCTTAGAGCGTGGCAAAACCCTTGCTGTGGTAGGGGAGTCTGGTTGTGGTAAATCGACACTTGGTCGTCTTTTGACGATGATAGAAGAACCGACAGAAGGTGAGTTGTATTACAACGGGCAAAATTTCTTAGAGAATGATCACGAAACGAAAGCATTGCGTCGTCAGAAAATTCAAATCGTGTTTCAAAACCCTTATGCATCACTAAATCCGCGTAAGAAAATTGGCACAATTTTGGAAGAACCATTAGTCATTAATACCAATTTATCGGCTAAAGAACGCAAAGAAAAAGTGTTGTCTATGATGGCAAAAGTGGGATTGCGTGCTGAGTTTTATAATCGCTATCCACATATGTTTTCGGGCGGACAACGTCAACGTATCGCGATTGCTCGTGGTTTAATGCTTGATCCTGATGTGGTTGTAGCGGATGAACCGGTTTCTGCGTTAGACGTGTCTGTTCGTGCGCAAGTGCTGAATTTGATGATGGATTTGCAAGCTGAGCTTGGTTTATCTTATGTGTTTATTTCCCATGATCTTTCGGTAGTTGAACACATTGCTGATGAAGTGATGGTGATGTATTTAGGTCGTTGTGTTGAAATGGGCACAAAAGCGCAGATCTTTACGAATCCTCAGCATCCTTATACACAAGCTTTGCTTTCAGCGACACCAAGATTATCGCCTGAATTACGTCGTCAACGGATTAAA
>NZ_CALJRX010000050.1 GCF_937976265.1 uncultured Haemophilus sp. | reverse complement strand
GGCTTCCCCAAAGTAAAAATACGACTTTTTCACGGTGTTCATTAAGTGCCGCAATTACTTGGTCTGTGAAGATTTCCCAACCAAATTTAGCGTGTGAATGTGCCATGCCGCGCTCTACAGTTAACACGGTGTTAAGCAACAATACACCTTGCTCCGCCCATTTCACTAAGTAGCCATGATTTGGCATTTGAAAACCAGGAATATCGTTAGTCAATTCTTTATACATATTCAGCAGAGAGGGCGGAATAGCGACTTCGGGTTTTACCGAAAAAGCTAAACCGTGCGCTTGATTTGGGCCATGGTAGGGATCCTGTCCTAAAATGACGACTTTCACCTCATCAAATGCCGTATATTTAAAGGC
The DNA here is from genome assembly GCF_937976265.1 of uncultured Haemophilus sp. Lineage (GTDB taxonomy): Bacteria > Pseudomonadota > Gammaproteobacteria > Enterobacterales > Pasteurellaceae > Haemophilus_D. The sequence goes on along the minus strand of NZ_CALJRX010000050.1, from coordinate 2,957 downwards.
ATTAAATACTTCGTCTTGCGGTGGGTAAATGGTTTTTCCGGCTAGTCGCTCTTGATGCACTTGTTGTAGAATGTGTTTAAAGTAAGGTTTTTCTTTCTCTTGACCGATAACATCTGTCCAAGTTTTCATTCTGTATTTCCTTATTGGATAAGCTTGGGCATATTATAAATGAAATTGCTTAGAAAGGCTTTATCTGCGCTTTATGTTAATATTTTGTTAATTTTAAATGTGTATTGAAGCCTTGTTATACCTAAAATCTTAATCTAGATCAATTTTGCAAAAATACTCGAAAAAAAGAATCTGTTTTAGGTCAAAATTAATTGAATTCTTCAAATAGTTTGATAAAATTTGCACAGTTTAATAAATATACAAACGCCAAATTAGGAGGCTCTTTATGATCAAAGGTATTCAAATTACTCAAGCAGCAAATGACAATCTTTTAAACTCATTCTGGTTATTAGACAGCGAAAAAAATGAAGCTCGTTGCTTATGTGCAAAAGCTGAATTCGCAGAAGACCAAGTAGTAGCAGTGAGCGAATTAGGCCAAATCGAATATCGTGAATTACCGGTAAACGTAGCACCAACTGTTAAAGTTGAAGGTGGTCAACACTTAAACGTAAACGTATTACGTCGTGAAACGTTAGAAGATGCAGTAAACAACCCGGATAAATACCCACAATTAACTATCCGTGTTTCTGGTTACGCAGTACGTTTCAACTCTTTAACACCAGAACAACAACGCGACGTTATTACTCGTACTTTCACTGAAAGCCTATAATTTCAGTTTGAATGAAAAAAGAAACCCCGAAGTCATTCGGGGTTTTGTTTTATCTAAAACGTTTGAAAATTTGACCGCACTTTTCCCTTTCATCCCTAGCGATTTCTGCACTTTTCAGGTACAATCCGCCAGTTAAATTTAATGATTTTTGAGAAAACTAATCTATTTATGAAGAATATTCGCAACTTTTCTATTATTGCCCATATTGACCACGGTAAATCGACCCTTTCTGACCGATTAATTCAGACTTGTGGCGGCCTTTCGGATCGTGAAATGGAAGCGCAAGTGTTGGATTCCATGGATCTTGAGCGTGAGCGCGGTATTACCATTAAAGCGCAAAGTGTAACGTTAAATTATCAAGCAAAAGATGGTGAAACTTACCAATTAAACTTTATCGATACACCAGGGCACGTGGACTTCTCTTATGAAGTATCACGTTCTCTTGCAGCTTGTGAAGGGGCATTGTTAGTTGTGGATGCGGGACAAGGTGTAGAAGCCCAAACCTTGGCAAACTGTTATACCGCCATTGAAATGGATTTAGAAGTCGTACCGATTTTGAATAAAATCGACTTACCCGCAGCAGATCCTGAACGTGTTGCCGAAGAAATTGAAGACATTGTGGGTATTGATGCGATGGAAGCGGTACGTTGTTCGGCTAAAACCGGTGTGGGTATCGAAGATGTATTAGAAGAAATCGTGGCGAAAATCCCCGCGCCAGAAGGTGATCCTGATGCACCGTTACAAGCATTGATTATTGACTCTTGGTTCGATAACTATTTAGGTGTGGTGTCATTGGTTCGTATTAAAAATGGTGTCTTGCGTAAAGGCGATAAAATCAAAGTGATGTCCACTGGACAAGCTTACAACGTTGATCGTTTAGGGATTTTTACGCCAAAACAAGTGGATACGACCGTATTAAATACCGGCGAAGTAGGTTGGGTTGTTTGTGCAATTAAAGATATTTTAGGTGCACCGGTAGGGGATACCTTAACCCATCAGCATAATCCGGCAAGCCATGTGTTGCCAGGCTTTAAGAAAGTAAAACCGCAGGTTTATGCTGGTTTATTCCCGGTTAGCTCTGACGATTATGAAGCTTTCCGTGATGCGTTGGGTAAATTAAGCCTAAACGATGCATCACTTTTCTATGAACCAGAGAATTCAACCGCTTTAGGTTTTGGATTCCGTTGTGGTTTCTTGGGACTTTTACACATGGAGATCATTCAGGAGCGTTTAGAACGTGAATATGATCTTGATTTGATTACCACGGCACCAACTGTAATTTATGAAGTCGAAATGACCAATGGTGAAGTAGTTTATGTGGACAGTCCAGCGAAATTACCACCATTGAATAATATTTCAGAAATTCGTGAGCCTATCGCGGAATGTAATATGTTGGTACCACAGGAATTCTTAGGTAACGTGATTACTCTTTGTGTGGAAAAACGTGGCGTACAAACCAATATGGTGTATCACGGTAACCAAATTGCATTAACTTATGAAATCCCAATGGGCGAAGTGGTATTAGATTTCTTCGATCGCTTGAAATCGACTTCTCGCGGTTATGCCTCTTTGGATTATGGTTTTAAACGTTTCCAAGCGGCAGACATGGTGCGCGTGGATATTATGATCAACGGTGATCGTGTTGATGCGTTAGCATTAATTGTTCATAAAGATAATGCGCCTTATCGTGGTCGTGAGTTAGTTGAAAAAATGCGTGAGCTGATTCCACGTCAACAATTTGATATCGCGATTCAAGCGGCGATTGGTAACCACATTATTGCGCGTTCAACCGTAAAACAATTGCGTAAAAACGTATTAGCAAAATGTTATGGTGGTGACGTGAGTCGTAAGAAAAAACTCTTACAGAAACAGAAAGAAGGTAAAAAACGAATGAAATCTTTAGGTAACGTGGAAGTGCCGCAAGAAGCGTTTTTAGCGATCTTACATGTTGGTAAAGATAAATAGGAAAGAGCTATGTCGAATGTATTTTTTATTCTGTTGTTAGTCGTGGGCTTTGCTGGTTGGAAAGCGTTAGATTATTTCCAGCTGCCTAACACATTCAGTATTTTGTTGCTGATTTTAACCGCACTTTCCGGCATTTTATGGTGTTATCATCGTTTTGTGGTGATGCCGAGACGTCGTCGTCAAATCGCACGCGCAGAACAACGTTCAGGCAAAG
>NZ_CALJRX010000049.1 GCF_937976265.1 uncultured Haemophilus sp. | reverse complement strand
GCAGATGCAGTAGATTTAAATTAATCAATTTATTAACCGCCCTTTCATAAGAGCGGTTATTTTTTCCGCTCTTTTAAAATTAAATAATGGCAACCCAATCCGACTACCGTTACACCCTTGATGCCGGTGAAAAACATACTTTTGATGTGATTAGCTTTAAGCTGACTGAAGGGCTTTCAGAACCATTTCGGTTAGAGCTTATGTTATCAAGTTTTGATCCGAATATTTCATTTTCAGCATTAATGGATCAATCCGTGACCTTCACTTTTTGGCAAGGTGAACAACCCGTTCGCTATTTGAATGGAATTGTGACCAGTTTCGGTTTGGGGAAAACAGGGTTTGTTCGTACGCATTATCAAATGGTGGTGGAGCCGGCTTTAGCGCGAGCAGCATTTCAATCTGATAGCCGAATCTTCCAACATCAAAACAGCGAAAAAATCATCCGCACTTTATTGCAAAAAAATCGCGTAGAAAAGGTTTCCTTTGAGCCTTTACCTTCAGATTGGGAACGCGAATATTGTGTGCAATATCGCGAAACAGATTTAGCCTTTATTGAACGCTTGGCGGCAGAGGAAGGCTGGTATTATTACTTTGACCATCGAGCAGACAGCCATGAGTTGCGTTTTGGCCATCAAAGTATTGCTTCTCCGATTCTTGGCACCTTGACCTATAATGCGAAGCCCGCAGGGGACCGTTCATTTGCTTGCCTTTGGCGATTTGACTATTGCCGTAAGGTGACGACAACCCGCCAGACTTTGCGAGATTACACCTTTTTAAATCCGAATTACAATCTCGAACATCAACATCATTCACAGGCATCTGCGCTGACTGATAGTGACACGTCTAAAAGTGCGGTCAATTCTGCGACAGTTTATGAAAAATACGATTATCCAGGGCGATATAAGAAAGATGAACAAGGCAATCCGTTCAGTCTTTATCGTTTAGAATCAGAACTGGCCCTTTCTGAAACCGCCAATGCTGTGGGCGATGATATGCGTGTCGTACCGGGTTATGGTTTTACCTTAGAAGGGCATGCCAATTCAGCCTTTAATCAAGATTGGCTAGTGGTACGTGTTGAGCACTTCGGTAAACAAACGGGCGCTTTAGATGAAGAGGCGGGAGAAGAAGGCAACCGCTATGAAAACACACTTTTCCTGATTCCTCACAACAAGCCTTGGCGTAGCCCATTAAAACCGCGTCCGATTATTCGAGGTACACAAGTTGCCCATGTTACGGGTCCCGAAGGAGAAGAAATCTATTGTGATGAATGGGGAAGAGTCAAACTGCAATTTCCTTGGGATAGATTAGGCAACTTTGATGAACATAGCTCTTGTTGGGTGCGAGTGGTGCAAGGTTGGGCAGGCGCACAATACGGTAATATGATGATTCCGCGAATTGGTCATGAAGTGCTGGTGAAATATCTCAATGGCGACCCGGACCAACCGATTGTTGTGGGGAGAACTTATCACAGCACCACAGAGCCACCTTACGAGCTTCCCAAACATAAGACCCGCATGACCATAAAATCTAAAACGCACAAGGGCAATGGTTTTAATGAACTGCGTTTTGAAGATGAAATGGGACGGGAAGAAGTCTTTATTCATGCAGAGAAAGACCTTAATCATATCGTTAAACATGATGAAACGACTCAAGTAGGGCATGACCGCACGGAGCA
>NZ_CALJRX010000048.1 GCF_937976265.1 uncultured Haemophilus sp. | reverse complement strand
CATTGACTGTGGCAAAAGCAGTGACCATTAATAACTTAGGTAGCGGTCGTATTTACGGTGACCATGTGGCTTTACAAGGGGATAGTTTAAATAACCTTGAAGAAGGGGACAAATCTGCTGTAATTGCGGCGCGTGAGCGTTTGGATGTAGGTGTGGATAAAGTTTTAAACCGCAATGAAAGTACCCTTTTAAGTATGGGTAAGATTTATGTGGGTAAAGCGTTGGATGAAAACAACCAGGCTACAGGTAAATCAGCGTATGTTCACAACTACAATGGTGTAATTGAAGCATTAAACCTTTACGACAATGCGAAAAGCAAAGCGATTAGCTTCAATACCGGTAAAGTAGAAAATAAACACTTCTTCCTTGAAACGGAAAATGTGGATACCTCGTCTACACCGGTTTTTGAGTATCGAATTGGGAATGATTCGACTATCTACGGTAAAGACTCTGGGGTTTATAAGGTTAAACAGGATGATAAAAGCCACTTTGCTGGTTTAAATAAAGACATAAAAGATCTTTATTACATTTACTCACCAGATGGCAAAATCGAAAGTGATAACTGGCATGAGTACGATTATGCCCACAAAGTCAATGAAACTGTGGTGCTTAAACCAAAATACCAGGAAGGTAAGATTTTAAGTGGTGGCGGTATCAATTTTAATGATGCACGTGTAGACAACCAAGACAGTAAAGTGATCGCTGGTGGAGTAATTGAAACCGCCGAAGGACAATTACATAACGATGAGTTTAAAGGCCGCTCTATTGTAACGGATGTTGGGCGTGTAACTGCATTCTATAAAGGTCGAGAGTGTGTGAAAAAATCTATGTTTGGATGTTTAGATCATGCGACCACCACTAAAAGCGATACCAGTATTTATTACAAACAAAATGAAAGTGTGAAGGATTTAGGGGTATTTGCTTATAAAGAAAATGTCGCACCTGAATTTACCAATAATGGCGTGGCTAATAAAGGTGATGTAGGGGATGTGGTGTTAAATCATCTGACACAATCGCTGGATAAATCTTCTCTTTATAATGTGAATCCTAATGCACCAAAAGGCTATGTGATTGAAACTGATCCACGTTTTGCGAATAAGCAAAAATGGTTGAGTTCAGATTATATGTTCAATAAATTACGCTATAACCCTGACAATATGCTTAAACGTCTAGGGGATGGTTTTTATGAGTTACGCCTTGTCAATGAGCAAATCAATCAGTTAACTGGACGTCGTTATCTTGAAGGTTACCAAAATGATTTAGAGCAATACCAAGGTTTGATGAACAATGGTATACGTTACGCTAAACAATTTAATTTAGTGCCGGGTGTTGGCTTAACCAAAGAACAAATGGCAGAGCTGACCACTGATTTAGTGTGGATGGTGAACCAAGAAATCACCTTGCCAAGTGGTAAAAAACTCAACGTGTTGACACCAAAAATTTACTTGGCTTCTAATCGTACTCAAGTTACCCCAACAGGCTCTGTAATTTCGGGGGACAGCATTGTAGGTTCGGTGACCAATATGACCAATGAAGGGACGGTGCTTGCGGCGAACCTAGTAAATTTATACGGTCAGGATTTAGAGAACAAAGGTCTAGTTTTAGCAGATAATGTCAATCTTAACGCTGAGCAAAAATTAGTGAACCTTGGCGGTAAGATTGTGGCTGCAGATAGCTTGTCTCTATACGGTGGAAAATCCGTAGAGCTTGGTGCAACCACAACAGAAACACAAAGCCAATTAGGTCGTACCGAAACCGGGAATAAACAAGTTGATCGTCAAAGTGAATTGAAGGTAACAGGCAAAGGTGGTGAGTTATCCATTCAAAGTGGTGGTGATATCACGATAAAAGCAGCAAATGTGAAATCGGCAGGTACGGTTGATGTAAATGCCAAAGGTAAGCTTTTGGTGACGACTGAGAAGCAAAGCAGTAAAGAACACTATGACTTTAGCGATAACCATCATTATCACTTAGATAAAGAAGGTGAAGTAGGCTCTGTTATTGAGGGAAAAGAAGGCACTCGTTTAGTGGGGCAAGAAGAAACAACGCTTCGTCAAGCTAAGGTTAATAGTGAGGAAGGTAGAACTATTATTGCCTCAAAAGGTGAAGTGAAACTCGAAGAAGGACGAGATATTGAGCATTTAGATCGCCGAAATAAACAAACATCGAAAGGTTTCTTAACAAAAGAAACCGAAGAAATGCGTCGTCATCATGATTATGACCTTAGCAAAGGCAGTGAAGTAAATGGTAAGGATGTTATTGTTTATTCACAAGATGCAAATGCGACAGTTAAAGGCTCTTCGATTACTGCACAAGATGGATTATTGGTGCAATCGAAGAACGTTAATGTGAAAGAGGCTGAAAACAACGCTTACGTTGAAGAACATTACGAGAAAAAACGCTCAGGTTTAGCCGCAAGCGTTAAAGGCGGCGTGGCAAAAGTTGGTTATGAGAAAAGCAAGTCTAATCTAGACACCAAATCCATAAGCTTAGAAGCAGCAGGTAGCCAATTAACAGGTGGTACTACAACTTTAGCCGCTGAAAATGTCTTGACTGTGCGAGGTTCTGATTTAAATAGTCAGGAACAATCTGATCTACGTGCAAAACAAGTCAATCTTGAAGCAGCAAAAGAAGTACATCATACCGAAGTACATCAATCGAGTAAAACAAGCGGTTTTGGTTTAAGCATGGTTTATGATCCAACTGTGAAAGCCGTAGATCAATATAAACAACGCCAAAAACAAGGTGGTACAGAAACCGTTGTAGGGAAAATTAACTCTATTGCAGAAGCTGGCGCAGATGCAGTGGAGTTAATGAGTCGTGGTATTGTGCCGTATTTGGAACACAAACGCAGTAAATCAGATAAAACCACGACAGAAACAACCGCAAAAGTGACCGCAGTTAATGCTGGCGGACAACTTAATGTGGTGGCGTCTGAAGGCGATATTCGCACACAAGGTACACAAATTGCAGCAGAGAAAGGTGCAACATTCCTAGCCTCAAATAATATTGAGTTAGGAACGGCTGAGAACACTTATACTCAGCAGGCCAATACCTCAGATAAAGGATTTAGTTTAGGTGATGCGAATAAATACCTTTTTGGTGTACATACTCAACGTGAAAATGGCGATGCAACTCAAACACAAGAAGTATCAACCACTATTTCTGTAGGTGGTAATAACCAAATTGTGGCACAAAAAGGTGATATTCATGCTAAAGGTGCCAAAATTGTGTCTGAGGGTAAAAACCAATTATCTGCAGGTGGTAATGTGATTTTAGATACGGCCGTTACCACACAAGAGACAACTCAGCAACGCAAAGGCCACGCAGTAGGTGAAGCTGTTATTTCTGATTCTGAGCGTTTCTATGGTTATAACCGTACTCGTTTTAACCAAGATGGTAACTTTACTCACCATGAAAAAGCGCAATTAGCAAGCTTAGGTGATAAGGTAGAAGTGTATGCAGGTAAAGATTATCGTCAAACATCGGCAGAAATTTTATCAAAAGATAAAGCGTCTATTAATGCACAAAATATTATTGTGGATTCAGCTTTTAATACTGATAAATATAAACAAAGTGAAAGCGATCTGAAATTTGGTCAATTTACTCGTGTGAAATCACCAATTATTGATTTAATCAATACGATTGAAAGTACTGTAAAAAATAAAAATGCCTCAGATCGTGTGCAAGCGGCAAATATCATGAGTGTTGCAGCACAAGCTTATAACTTGGCCTCTGCATTCCAAGGGCAAGGTGGCGCAACTTATTTACTTCGTGTGGAATCTGGTACCGGGGTTGCTCATAGCCGTAAGAAAGAAGACAGCTATCAGCATACCAGCCAAGGCAACCTATTCAATGCGAAAGAAATTGAGTTTACTGCACGTGGTGATGGCAGCACAAATGCACAAGGTAATCCGCAGTTAGGGAATATTAATATCACCCATGCAGATATCACATCTGTGGATGAAAAAGGTAACCGCTTAAAAGACAGTAGCGTAACCTTTAATGCTAATAACCTAACGATTGATCCTGGTAAGAGCACGGTAGATCAACATGCTCGTTCACAAAGTGCAGGTGTTGAAGTTGGGATGGCAGCAACAATTGGTGCGCAAACCGGTATTGGTATTTATGCGCGTGTAGGTGGTTCAAGCAGTAAAACCAATGTAGAAGGGGTGAACTATACAAATAGCCATCTTAATACTGAAACCTTGAATATCAATACTCAAGGTGATACTACATTAACGGGTACAACAGCAAAAGCTAAAACAATCAACGCGAATGTAGGTGGAAATCTCAATATTGCGAGTGTGCAAGATGAAAACAAATTTGAGACCAAATCAAGCGGCGGTGGTTTAGAGGTAGAGTTTGGCTGGGGAAATAACTGGCGTGTAAGTGGTTATGCTAATTCAGAAAAAGGGGAGTCAGGCTATAAACAGGTGAAAGAGCAAGCCGGATTATTTGCTGAAGAAGGCGGATATCATGTTAATGCGAACAATGTTTACTTAAAAGGAGCAGCGATTACCAGTACGA
>NZ_CALJRX010000047.1 GCF_937976265.1 uncultured Haemophilus sp. | reverse complement strand
CAACTAAAAAAGCTGGTGGTTCAACTCGTAACGGTCGTGATTCTGAAGCTAAACGTCTTGGTGTTAAACGTTTCGGTGGTGAATCTGTATTAGCAGGTAGTATCATCGTTCGCCAACGTGGTACCAAATTCCACGCAGGCAACAATGTAGGCATGGGTAAAGACCACACTTTGTTTGCAAAAGTTGATGGTTATGTGGAATTTGCTACCAAAGGTGCATTGAACCGCAAAACTGTAAGCATCCGTCCATATGAAGGCGCGGAAAACTAAAATCGATAAGATTTGGAAGCCTGTTAATGTGAAAGCATTGGCAGGTTTTTGTGTTTTATTGATGATTAAAAAAATTTGTTGAAATAACACCGCTTGTAAAATGGGTGATATAAAAATGCTAATAAAGGCGAGTTTCACTTTGCCTAAAAGCAGCCTGCACGGTGTTATCGCATAGCAAATTTTGCTATAATCACGCCTTTGTTTTGCCAACCAGAGACAAATTATGCTGACTGCCATTCCCTATTTTCAACAAAATCTTGAAGCTGATTTAAGTCAGGTAAATGCAGTGATTAGCCGAGCAGTCCAATCTGATGTGGCATTAATTTCCCAAATCGGGACATACATTATCAGTGCGGGCGGAAAACGGTTGCGCCCCATATTGACGATTTTGTCCGGCAAATGTCTGGGTTATGATGATGAGAAGCTGTATTCTCTGGCGGCAATGGTGGAATTTATTCACACATCTACACTGTTGCATGATGATGTTGTCGATGAAAGCGAATTGCGGCGTGGTCGCAAAACCGCCAATAACCTGTTTGGCAATGCAGCGGCGGTGCTGGTGGGAGACTTTTTGTATACGCGCGCTTTTCAGTTGATGGTGGGTTCCGGTAGTTTGAAAATTTTGGAAGTGATGGCGGATGCCACCAATATCATTGCTGAAGGCGAAGTAATGCAGCTGATGAATATTGGTAATGTGGATATTACCGAACAGCAGTATTTGCAGGTGATTCAATACAAAACAGCCAAACTTTTTGAAGCGGCGGCGCAAGTCGGCGCGATTTTAGCGGGTGCGGATGATAAACAAGAGCGCGCACTCAAAGAGTTTGGTATGTATATGGGAACCGCATTTCAGATTGTGGACGATGTGCTGGATTATTCGGGCAGTGTGGAACAAATCGGTAAAAATGTTGGCGATGATTTGGCGGAAGGCAAACCAACTTTACCGCTGATTTATTTGATGCAGCAAGGCAGTCAAGTGGCACGGCAAGATGTCCGCACTGCTTTACAAAATGCCGACCGTGCTTATTTCGACAAAATTCATCAACACATTGCCGAATCTGATGCGCTTGAATATTGCATGACGCAGGCCAAAGAAGCGGTGAACCGAGCCATTCATTGCCTGGATTTTCTGCCGGATAACGAAATTACCCAAGCCATGCGGCAAATGGCAGAATTATCGGTAGAGCGGGCCGCATAATGGCAAATATCAATTATGTTGCGGTGTTTTTAATCACATTGACGCTGTTGGGCGTGTTAAGCAACAACAGTACGCTGACCATTTCCGCCGCCCTATTATTGCTTATCCAGCAGACAGCGCTTTCCGCCTACTTGCCGTTCATTGAAAAACACGGTGTGTATGTAGGGATTATCGTGCTGACCATCGGTGTGTTGAGTCCGCTTGTGTCGGGCAAAATCGCTTTGCCGCATATCACTGAAGATCGGAAGAGCACA
>NZ_CALJRX010000046.1 GCF_937976265.1 uncultured Haemophilus sp. | reverse complement strand
GAATTAGCCGAAACCGCCAAAGCGTTTCCGTGTGAGATGGTGGAGGTTGATGGGGGCGAGGTGCCGAAGGGGTGGGAATGTTTTTCCTTAAAGGAACTATCTTCGGCAATATCAAAAGGAACAACACCTAAAAAATCATCATTGAATAGTTGTGATTCAAAAGGAACCGTTCCTTTCATCAAGGTAAAAGATATAAGTGAATCGGGTCAGATTCTTATCAATCAAGTGGAACAAATTCCTGAAAAAATAAGTTCAACTGAACTTAAACGCTCAATATTGCATAAGAATGATATTTTAATATCTATTGCAGGAACTATTGGACGTGTCGCTATTGTTCCTGATGAATTAGAAAATGCTAATACAAACCAAGCAATTTCTTTTATTAGACTCTATAACGATAATTTAGTCGGAATAATATCTACATTCTTAAAAAGTAGAAAAAACCAAGAATATATACTCTCCAAAGTCATTCAGGGTGTACAAGCAAATATTAGTTTAGAGGTGGTAAGAAATATCAAGATTTTTCTACCAATTAATTTTGATCATAAAGCAATTTTAATTTTTAACTCTTTACTCAATAAACAACTTATCAATCAAAAAGAAAATCTTTTGACTGAGAAATTAAGAGATTTATTATTGCCTCAATTATTGAGTGGAGAGATTGATGAAAAATAATTATTTAGAGCGTCTTTTCATTGAAGAACTCAACTCAGAAGGTGAAGTAAATATCAGTGGAATCTGTTTTTTTAGAGATGAAATTTTATCTTCTCTCGATCCTGATGCTTATAAAGAGGTCTTTGAAAATTGGAAAACTGAACGCAAACAAGGAAATATCACAAGAGCTAAACAAATATTAGAATTCGCTGATAATAGCAGACGATTTAATGCTCTAAAAAGTGTTTTTAAAAACCATAAAGTTATTCCATTTATTGGTGCGGGGCTTTCTATACCTTCTGATTTTCCTTCTTGGAAAGACTTCCTTTATAAAACACAAGAAGATTCTGGTACTGATTCTTCTATTTTTAAAAGACATATGGATAATGGAGAATATGAAGAAGCGGCTCAACTTCTTGATAATGCAGACCCAGTCCACTTACAGGAGCAACTACAAAACCACTTTGGAGTAAAGCCTGAACTAGAAGAAGTTCAAGGGATTATTTGTAGATTACCCGAATTCTTCCAAGAAACCATTATCACAACTAATTATGATGATTTACTTAAAATTATCTATGAAGGTCAAGAAATTAATTTTCATCATGAACTATTTGGAATTGATGCCGAAGAATTTAAAGCTTTATTTGGCGCTGGAAGGCGTATTCTTTTAAAACTACATGGTTCATTTATCAGTAGAAATAAAAGAATACTGACCCAAGATGATTATCAAAGACATTATTCTGAACGCAATATCCTCAAAACCTGTGTAATGGAATCATTATTTTCTCAATCTTTACTATTTTTAGGTTGTAGTCTAGATAAAGATCGAACATTACAATGTATGGCAGAAATTGTTGAAGAACGAGGCAATAATAATTTACCTAAACACTATGCTTTTTTATCTTGTAAAAATTTATCTAATGACAAACGAACAGCTCGCAGAAAAGCACTTCAAAAATCCAATATTTTTCCAATTTGGTATGATGGCGATCATGATGAAAGTATTGAAGCCTTATTGGAATTATTAAATGATGGAGAATCATAAAATGCTCAACGAAAACGACATCGAACAACTCACCCTTCAACGCCTGCAATCCCTCGGTTGGGAATATCGCTACGGTAAAGACTTGCCTGTTCATGAAGGCGAATTTGCCCGTGGCGATTTGAGCGGCGTAGTCTTTGTTGAGCAACTGCGTGAGGCGGTGCGTAAGCTTAATCCGCAGCTGCCTGAAAGTGCGGTTGATTCTGTGGTGAAATCGGCGACGAAAAGCGATATTGGCGACTTGGTGGTGCGTAATCAGGCGTTTTATAAACTGTTGCGTGATGGCGTGCGGGTGGAATATCAGGCAGACGGTGAGCAAAAAATCGAGATGGCGCGTTTGGTGGATTTTGAGCAGGTGGAGAACAACTGCTTTGTTGCCGTCAATCAGCTGGAAATCCGCAGCCGTAAAGGCAGTAAACGGATTCCCGATATTATCGGCTTTGTCAATGGTCTGCCCTTGGTGGTATTTGAGCTCAAAAATCCGTTGCGTGAATCGGCGGATTTATTGCAGGCGTTTAATCAGTTTGAAACCTATAAAGATGAGATTGCCGAGCTGTTTGTTTACAACCAAACCCTGATTATTTCAGACGGCATTGCCGCACGTTTAGGCTCGCTTTCGGCAGATTTCCAACGCTTTACGCCGTGGAAAGTGGTCGATGAAAAAAATAAAAGCGCGCGCTTATATTTTGATGATGAATTGCAAAGCCTGCTCAGTGGTTTGATGAAACCTGAGGATTTATTGGACTATATCCGCTATTTCGTCTTATTTGAGCGGGATTCCAACGGCAAAACCATTAAAAAAATCGCGGCATACCATCAATATTACGGCGTAAATGAGGCGGTAGATTCCACGCTTTTTGCGACATCCGAAAAAGGCGACCGCCGCATTGGCGTGATGTGGCACACGCAGGGTTCGGGTAAGTCGATTTCTATGTTGTTTTATGCCGGCAAACTGCTTGCGCAGCCTGAATTGAAAAATCCGACGATTGTGGTGGTCACCGACCGCAATGATTTGGACGGTCAGCTTTTCCAAACTTTTTCTTCCGGAAAAGATTTAATCAAACAAACACCGCAACAAGTAGAAGACCGCGATCAACTTCGCCAACTGCTCGCGCAAAATGAAGTCGGCGGCGTGTTTTTTACGACGATTCAAAAATTCGCCCTAAATGAGGAAGAAAGCCGCTTCCCTGTTTTAAATGAGCGCAGCAATATTATTGTAATCAGCGATGAGGCACACCGCAGCCAATATGGCTTTACGCAAAAATTGCATAAGGGCAAATTTCAGGCAGGCTACGCCCGTCATTTGCGCGATGCGTTGCCTAATGCTTCGTTTATCGGTTTTACCGGTACGCCGATTAGCCTAGAAGATAAGGACACGCAAGATGTGTTCGGGCGTTATGTGTCGATTTATGACTTGCAAGATGCGGTGGAAGATGGCGCAACCGTGCCGATTGTGTATGAAGCGCGCCAAATCCGCTTAAACGAAAAAGAACACGATGAGCTATTCAAAGAAATTGATGATTTGCTGGAAGAGGAGCAATCCCCTGCCCTGCGTTTGCAGGAAAAATTGCTGGGTTCGCAAGCCCGCCTGGCCGATTTAGCCGCGGATTTTGTGCAGCATTTTGCCAAACGCAATGAAGTCGTCGACAGCAAAGCGATGATGGTGGTTTCCAGCCGTCAGATTTGCGTGGACTTATACAATGAAATCATCAAACTGCGCCCTGAATGGCATTCGGACAATATTAACGAAGGGGCGATTAAAATTGTGATGACGGGTTCTGCTTCCGATGCGCCGGAAATGCAGAAACACGTTTACAGTAAACAGGAAAAACAAACGCTGGAACGCCGCTTTAAAGACCCGAACGATCCGCTGAAAGTGGTGATTGTGCGCGATATGTGGCTGACGGGCTTTGATGCGCCTTGTTGTAATACGATGTATATCGACAAGCCGATGCAGGGGCATAACCTGATGCAGGCGATTGCGCGAGTTAACCGTGTATTCCGCAATAAAAGCCGAGAAAACGGCGGCTTGATTGTGGATTATGTCGGTATTGCTGACGAGCTCAAAAAAGCCACCCATCAATATACTAACTCGCAAGGCAAAGGCAAGCTGACGGATAGCGTGATTGATGTGTTCTTTAAAATGAAAGAGCATTTGGAATTTATCCGCAGCCTGTTTTCAACACCGGTTGAAGGAAAAACCTTTGATGTTCAGACGGCCTTAGAGAAAGATAATCCGAATGATCTTCTGATGGCTATTCGTTTTGCCGCCAACCATATTTTAAGCCTTGATCAATTACCGTTTGATGGTAAAGCGCACGAGCAACATTGGTTTAATAAAAAAGAAACCGAACCACGCAAAAAAGCCTTTTTGAAAGCGGCGGGTTTGGTGAAAAAAGGCTATATGCTATGCGGCGCATTGGCTGAAATTGAGCCATACAACCAAGAAATTGCCTTTTATGATGCGGTGCGCGCTATTCTCACTAAACGTAAGCAAAACGGTACGGGTTCTAATGAAAGACAGATTTTATTGAAAAAATTGGTCAATCAAGCCGTCTATTCCGAAGGCGTGATTGATTTGTTTGACCTGCTGGAAAAACCACAGCCACAAATCAACCTACTTTCTGAAGAGTTTTTGCAGACCATTAAAAACAGCCCGACGAAGAATTTATGGGTTAGCGCGATGGAGCGTTATTTGGCAAGCGAAATCAAAGCCAAATCAGGCGCAAACCTCACCTTGCAAAAAGACTTCGAGCAGCGTTTGAAAGAAGCCCTAAATCAATACCACAACCACAATTTAAGCGTGGTAGAAATTTTGGATGAGCTCTTCAAAATGAGCCAAGACTTCCAAGAACGCTTAGCTTTAGGTGAAAAGCTGGGGCTGAAAAAAGAAGAACTCGCCTTCTACGAAGCCCTCGCCCAAAACCAAAGCGCCCGTGAACTGATGGGCGATGAAGTATTGAGTAAACTAGCCAAAGAAATTACCGATACTTTAAGACGCTCAGTTACCATCGACTGGCAATACAAAGAAGGCGTTCGCGCCAAAATGCGTATTCTCGTGAAACGTGCTTTACAGCGTTATAAATACCCACCGGATAAACAGGAAGAAGCCGTGAGCTATGTGATTAAGCAAGCGGAGGAAATTGCGGAAGATTTAACCGCAGAAAAATCACTATAGGCGTTAATTTCATATAATAAAAAACCGAGCTATTTCGCTCGGTTTCTTTTTTTCCTATGCCCTATTTTGCTTCAGCTTGGGTCTTTTTCTCTTCAAGCTCTTCCCAACGGAGGAAAGCTGTTTCAAGTTCCGCTTCAGTATCCGCTAATTCTTTTAGCTTCGCATCTGTTACATCATGGGCTTGTTGGAAAAAGTTGGGATCGCCAATTTCAGCTTGAAGTGCAGTAATTTTCTCTTCCAATTCTTCCAATAATTGTGGTAGCTGTTCTAACTCACGTTGTTCTTTGTAAGAAAGTTTAACGGATTTTGGCTTTTGAGAAACAACGTCATTTTTGACCGCACTTTCCTGTACTTTGGATGCTTCTTTTTTGACTTTTTGAGCTTCTTGCTCTGCTTTCATGGCAAAGTAATTAGCTTGTTGTCCTTTCGCATCAAAGAAACCGCCCACGTATTTATTCAATACGCCATCGCCTTCAAAGAAATAACACTCAGTCGCGACATTATCAATAAACTGACGATCATGGCTGACAATCAATAAGGTGCCTTGATAATCCGTGAGGATTTCTTCCAATAATTCTAAGGTTTCTACATCCAAGTCATTGGTTGGTTCATCGAGAATCAATAGATTATTCGGTTTCAGTAATAATTTAGCCAATAACAAACGGTTACGCTCACCACCTGAAAGCGCTTTTACAGGTGTCATCGCACGTTTTGGTGGAAATAAGAAATCCTGCAAATAGCCCAACACATGACGTTTTACCCCATTGACCTCAATATCCTGCTTGCCATCGGCAACGTTATCCATCACCGTTTTTTCTGGATCAAGATCAGCACGATATTGGTCAAAATAAGCAATGTCTAATTTTGTACCGCAATGAATACGACCGCTGGTTGGCTTGATTTCACCTAATAAAAGTTTAATAAAGGTGGTTTTTCCGCAACCATTTGGGCCAACCAATGCAATTTTATCGCCACGTAAAATGGTCGTGCTGAAATCTTTGAGCAGCTGTTTGCCTTCAATCTCATAACTTACATCTTCCATTTCAAACACGATTTTGCCTGAACGACTTGAGTTATCTAATTGTAACTTGGCGGTACCCATCACCTCACGACGCTGGCGACGTTCTTCACGCATGGCTTTTAAAGCGCGCACACGGCCTTCATTACGCGTACGGCGAGCTTTAATACCTTGACGAATCCAAACCTCTTCTTGCGCTAAGCGCTTATCAAAAAGCTCATTCTGCAATGCTTCGACACGTAAGCTTTCCTCTTTAGCGGTGAGGTATAAATCATAGTTACCTGGATAAGACACTAATTTCCCGCGATCTAAATCGACAATACGGGTCGCCATTTTGCGGATAAAAGAACGGTCATGGGAAATAAATACAATACTTCCAGTAAATTCCAATAAGAAGTTTTCTAACCATTCGATTGCATCTACATCCAAGTGGTTGGTCGGTTCATCTAATAACAAGACATCGGGGTTACACACCAACGCACGAGCAAGAGCGGCTTTACGCAACCAACCACCCGATAAATCGGCTAATTTAGTATCAGGATTTAACTCTAGTTTTTGCAATACTTCATTAATTTTATTTTCAAATTGCCAGCCATTGGCATGCTCTAATTTGGCTTGCACTTGCGCCAGTTGATTAAGAATTTGCTCACTGTAATTTTGTGTCAACTCTTGTGAAATATGGTGGTATTCCTTTAACAAATCCGCTAAATGCTCAATGCCTTCTGCTACATAATCAAATACATTCCCTTCAGCATGGCGCGGCGGGTCTTGTTCTAAACGTGAAACCACTAAATCTTTTTCATACTGCACCTTGCCGTCATCCATCGTAACTTGCTGTGCAATAATTTTTAATAACGTCGATTTACCTGCACCGTTACGCCCCACCAAACACACGCGCTCATTGGGTTCAATATGAAGTTCAGCATGATCTAGTAAAGGGTGATCACTAAAAGAAAGATAAGCGTTAGTTAAACTAATTAATGCCACAAAATTGTCCTATAAATTCAAAATATCAATAAAAATAACCGCACTTTAGAGCTGATGATAAACCTTTAAGGCATAGGCATCTGACATGCCCGCGATATAATCACAAATAATACGTTTTTTGCCCTGCTCCGGTGCATTTCTCCAACGATTAGCGGTATTCGTTGGCAATAACCGTTCTGGGTCAGATTCAAAAATCTGGAACATTTCCGTGAGAATACGTTGGCCTTTATATTCAATACGTTGCGTTTCAACATGACGAATCACGTATTTCCACACAAACTTTTTAAATACATTTAATGCCGCAATCACATCTTGCGGTAGTTCCGCGTTATAACGTAACAAAGGCTCATCAAAATTGCCGGTGACTTTCCAACGCACATGGGTAATAAAGAAATTCACTAATGCCCCAATGGCATTTTTACGCTCGAAATGATGGTTGGAGAATAATCGTTGGCTGACTTGTTCTATATTTTTTGCCAACCAATCTGAAGGAATCGTTTTAAGTTCAGCCAATGCTTCTTGCCATTGATGTTGATTTACTACACCGGTCACAATCGCATCTTCTAAATCATGCACGCCATACGCAATATCATCCGCCAATTCCATAATGCTGCAATCTAAAGATTTAAATTGTGTTTTTAAAAACTCGGCAGGATTTGACCGCACTTTTTGAAATGAACCAAACAAAGTGCGGTCATTTTCAGAAAGGTTTTGCAACAGCCAAGTAAACATTGTGACGTCATCACGGAATAACCCTTTTCCAGGCTTCCAGTCGCTAATTTTGACATAACGCGGATCAGCGTTTTCAGCATGCGGCAACTGGGCATATTGCGGGGAAGATAAGTCTAAAATATTCGGATATTTCACCACGCCTAAAATAGCACGACGCGTTAAATTCATCCCTGCTGTTTCAGTATAAGGTTCCAGTTTAGTGATAATACGAAATGTCTGCGCATTACCTTCAAAGCCGCCATGATTCCGCATCATATAATTGAGTGCCACTTCCCCACCATGACCAAACGGTGGATGACCAATATCATGTGCAAAGCACAAACTTTCAATTAAATCATTACTTGGTAATAAAGGGTTGAGTTGTTTCTGTAATTCACTTTTTTCGATATGAAGCAGAGCAGAAAGCGCAGCATAGCTTTCCGAAAATTTTAATTGGGAAACCAGGCTGCTGCCGATTTGTGCCACTTCAAGGGAATGAGTTAAACGAGTGCGATAAAAATCATTTTCGCCCACGGCATGAATCTGTGTTTTGGCTTGCAAACAACGGAAAGCCGCAGAATGTAAAATCCGCCCGCGATCACGACGAAATGGCGGTCGGTGATCTTTTTCGCGAGGCGGATCAGGGAGGAAACGTTCAGTCCAAAAATCAGCTAATTGGGTTCTCATAAAAATAGACGAATAACATGGAATACTAAGGGCGCTAAAATTGAGCTCATAATACCGCAAAGTACCAAAGAAATCGAACTATAACTACCGGCTTTCGGATCGGCTTCCATACAGCTTACCGTGCCTAATGCGTGAGAAACGGCTCCAACAGATAAACCCACGGCTTCTTGTTGTTTAATACCGATTTTTTTCAAGATGAGATAACCAAAAACCGAACCTTGCAAACCGGCAACAATCACACCTACAGCTGTAACGGCTGGAATACCACCTAAATGAGAAGACACTTCCATCGCAATTGGCGTGGTAATTGATTTTGGTAATACGGTCGCCACCATTTCAGGACTCGCCCCTAAAATAATCGCAAAAATAGCACCGGTAAACATAGAAAACAAAGAAGCTAATGTCACAACAGAAAGAATAATTTTCCACTGTTTCGCAATTTGACGAAGTTGTTCATACAACGGTAACGCCAGAGCAACAATACTCACCCCTAATAAATTATTAATCGGCGCATTGCCCGCCATATAATCATCATAAGGAATATCGCCCACCACTAAAATCAACACAAGAATTGATACAGTGAGCACGAACGTATTGAAAATCATCGATTTCCAACGTTTACTGATTTGTAATGCGAGCCAAAATCCGAAAATCGTTAAAATGGTATAAAGATAAATTGCATACTGCATAATAAAACCTTAGTCAGCTTGAAGATTGCGTCTTTCTAATACTTTTTTACGCTTATGGGTAAAGGATTGTTTATAAAATAAATAGTTTCCTATAAATGCAATAACCAAAAGTGTCAGAATGGTACTGAGAATGTTTGGAATAAGTAAAACTTTCCACTGGGCCACGAGTAAATCATAATATTTGATAATGCCCACGCTCACTGGCACAAAAAGGACCGCCATGTAACGAATCAACAAGCTAGAACCAAAATAAATCCACTCCAAGTGAATTACATGCGTTGTTAAACCTAAAAAAAGTAATAATAAGCCCCAAATGCTACCTGGAATCCCCACGGGGATATAGTGAGAAATCAAATTGCCGAGTAGTAACATAATGTATAAAATGATGAGCGAACGAGCGAGTTGAACGCCTTTTTGGAGTAACATATTTCCTCTATCAACTTTTTTAATAACAATTAAAATTTATTTTACGCTTTTTTGTTAAAATTACCCATTCATTTTAGCTAAATTTTGCGATGCAGATCAAAGAAATTCCAAATGATTAAAAAATTCTTCTTATTTTTAACCATAATTTTGACCGCACTTTGGACGCAATTTTCACTCGCTACTGAACGCCAAATGGCGTGTT
>NZ_CALJRX010000045.1 GCF_937976265.1 uncultured Haemophilus sp. | reverse complement strand
TTGGTGTAATGCGTGGATCATCTTTAAGTTTGAAGTCTTTTTCCCATTCTAATCTAGCACTTTCATCCGTTGCCAAAATCTTTTCTAACACTTCATCTGAATTATTCACCATTGTTCGAAACTTCAAACATTTGAATTTCTTTTTATGCTGACCAATTCTTGGATGCTCGTATATGAAATTACCGCCATCCCTTGTAATTATAAAATATAAAGGAATACAAAAT
This sequence comes from uncultured Haemophilus sp., assembly GCF_937976265.1. GTDB lineage: Bacteria > Pseudomonadota > Gammaproteobacteria > Enterobacterales > Pasteurellaceae > Haemophilus_D. The sequence goes on along the minus strand of NZ_CALJRX010000045.1, from coordinate 2,481 downwards.
GGTAACAATAAAAGCAAGAGAAAAGATGAGCCTAAGATATCAAAGGTTCTTTTAACAATCTTAGATGAACGTTTTGCTAAATTATTATTTACTCTAAAAAGCACCATTTCCTGGCTAAATAAAAAAGACATATCCGTGCCATAAAGTGGAATACCTCGAAAATCAGGAATTACTGAAATAGAACGGCATCCTTTACGAATTAAATAACGTAACCAAAAATCTTGCTTAACTTTATTTTCTTCATCAATCGCCAGAATAAACTGAGTAAATTCAGGTGAAACCAATTTCATTAGCAGCTCAGGGTTATGACGCATGACAGGAATACCTTCAAGAAATTCTGAATGATAATCTTCCGTTGTCACAAATAATTTTATGTCAAATCCTAAATACGATTCGTTATTTAAAGCGTTAAATACCTCTTTAGCATTTTTCCCATTGCCAATAATGATGGTTTCTTTTAGATACATTCCGCTTTTTATTAAAAGATTTTTTACAAAAATTCGGGAGAAAGGAAGTCCAACAAAGATACAAATCCAAGTCACAGACCAGAAATAACGGGAAACATATAGACGAGAAAAGGCAACAATCGCCAATTCAATAATGAAAAGAATCAATAAGGTACGGATAATTTCTTTTAATTCAAACCAAAACGGTTTGCGGTAAGTATAGTGCCGTAATCGTATCCAAAACCACAACACACCAACGAAAGATACACAGGCGTGAATCAATACATAGGTATTAAATTCTTCCAAAGGAAAATAAAAACGGCCGCCACGGGCGATATCTAACACTTCATAAGCAATAAATAATGAACTAAAAAGTGTTAAAAAATCAGTAGCTAACAAAATAAATTTACACCACGTAATTTTATGCATAGTGAAATCCTTATCTTAGAAATTTCCGTTTTAATAAATTAATCGCTTTTTTTAACAAATTCTCGCCTTCCAAATTAACTACCGGAATTTCACAAAACTTTAACTGATGATGAACCAACCAAACATTGAATAGGCGCTCGGCAATAAAACCAAACACTCTTTTTTGATAGTTATCATACTGGGTTATATCTATTCGCTTTTCTAATTCAAACAAAATAGGGAAAAGCCATTGACAGTATTCTGATGCGTTCTCTGATGACATGACAAACATATTATAAATATGAATCTTTCGGCCTTGCATAATTGCATCAAAGCTCGTTATATACTCAGGATGCAATTCAGAAATAATTTCCCTTGTACAATTCAGATCCTTAACATAATGGGCATGTTGGTAGTGAGAATAAATTGATTCAATAAAATAATTTCGTTTTTTCGGTAAAACCGCATCATATTTTTCTAGAAGAGATAGCAACTCGCTTTCTGATGCAATATGCTGTTTCTTCAAACATAACTTTTTACCTGCAAAATAACGGCGATAGTGTACTAACCCAACATATTGGTTATTTTTAAAGATACCATTTTGCCAAGCCCAATAAAGCCCTGTTAATTCACAAAAACTACTATTTTTTTCAGCTATATTCACACCAACACTATCTTGGTAAAACCTTTCATTTTTTAGATCACTTGTAGTCTTCCCTCCCACAAAAAGTGGGCGATAGCATGCAGAATCTGGAAACTCATAGTCTTTATGCGTAATCACTAATACAGTAAGCTTTTGCATGTTATTTTAAGTAATCCTTATGATGAGAGAAGTCGCCCATTATGCCATGAAAAACTCCTCTGACAGCAATGCTTAATTTAGAAAAACTCGGTTTGGTAAATAAATAAAACCACAGCGTTTTAAGTATAAATGCAGAAACATGCAAATAGCTACTATATTTTTTATGATTGGATATGGCATTTCTACACATGCAATAAAGCTTCAACTTCGATGGTGTATCATTAAAATGTAGTTTGTTAAAAAACATCGGCGTACCTAATGATTCATCTTTAGGGTGATAAAAATAAGCATCCACGATAGAAGCAATGTCTACACCATATTTTTTCATTCTTGCCGTGTATTCCATATCATCACCCCAAATAAAATACTCTTTTAAAGGGAAACCGACCTTTTCAACCACTTTCGATGAAAGCAGAATACCGTTAAATGGAATAACAATACCGTCTATTTTTTCTTTGATTTCTAACGTATTCAAATCAGCTAAAGTATCCAATCTTTTCAACGTTGAAGGTAATCGCATAGGAAAACAAAAGTTATTTGATTGTTTAATATCAAGCACTAATGGACCTAAATAATTATTTTCTGTCGCAAATGGGAGTAACTTATCTAGACAATCTGCAGCTGGAACACCATCATCATCCATTAGCCAAATATAATCAAAGCCATGCTCAAAAGCATACTTGATTCCTTCATGGAATCCACCTGCCCCTCCCATATTTTCAGGCAAAGTAATCAAAGTAAAAAAATCACTATTTATCCAATTATGCTGTACTAAAAAATCTGCAGTAACGTCTGTACTAGCATTATCAATCACTACAATATGAG
>NZ_CALJRX010000044.1 GCF_937976265.1 uncultured Haemophilus sp. | reverse complement strand
TTGATAAGCAATTTGTACGAGATTGGTTAGAACAAAGTGGTTGGAATAAACAACCGCCAGCGCCTAAAGTACCAAAAGAAGTGATTGAAAAAACAGTGGCTAAATATCAAGAGGCGTTGGATTTATTAACAAAATAACATTAACAAACTCCCTGCTATGCTTTAGAATAGCAGGGATTTTTATGGATAAAATATTGTGAATAAAAGAGTATGAAATCCGTTGCGATTATTGGTTTAGGTTGGCTAGGTTTGCCACTAGCACGGTACTTAAAAACGATCGGTTGGCGTGTAAAAGGCTCAAAACAATCTAATGAGGACGCTCAAAAATTGTGCCAAATCGGGATTGAAACCTATCCTTTTTCTCTTTCAGAAAAGATGAATGGTTTACCTGATAATGTTCAACCTCTTTTCGATGTGGATGCTCTGATAATCACCTTGCCACCTAGCGGTTTTTCTTCTCAACAGTATTGTGAAAATCTTGCTTTTTTAGCTAATCAAGCAAAGAAACAAGGTGTACAGCACTTGATTTTTACCAGTTCAACTTCTGTTTTTCCTGATATTTCGGGGCAATTTGATGAAAGTTCTCAACCTTCATCTGAAATGGAAATGGGCAAAACACTGATAAAAGCCGAGAAGTGCTTATTCCAATCAGATATATCTCATTGCGATATTCTTCGACTTGCAGGATTAATTGGTAAACAACGCCATCCGGTTAAATTCTTAGCAGGAAAACGCAATTTAAAACAGGGCAATTCACCGGTTAATTTGGTGCATCTTGAGGATTGCATTCAAGCTATTACTGCTTTACTCATGAATCCAAATGGATTGCGAGTTTACCATCTTTGCGCGCCAGTTCATCCTACGCGAGCAGAATATTACACAAAAGCAGCGGTATTTTATGATTTATCCATACCACAATTTGAATGTAGTGATTCGGATCCGAAACGAATCATTATGGCAGATAAAATTTGTCGAGATTTAGGCTTCACTTATCGTTATCCAAATCCCGATGATATGTTTGAAAAGCGCAGTGATTTTTGACCGCACTTTTTAAAGACTCACTCACTATAACCACAATGAAGGAAAGAAAATATGTCAAATACGATCCTGCAGCATTTACCTAAAGGTCAAAAAGTTGGTATCGCTTTTTCAGGCGGGCTAGATACTAGTGCAGCATTACTTTGGATGCGTCAAAAAGGTGCAGTACCTTATGCTTATACAGCAAACTTAGGTCAACCCGATGAAGATGATTACAATGCCATTCCCAAAAAAGCGATGGAATATGGTGCAGAAAATGCGCGTTTAGTGGATTGTCGTGCGCAGTTAGCTCATGAAGGAATTGCGGCTATTCAATGTGGTGCATTCCATATTTCGACTGGTGGAGCAACCTATTTCAACACCACACCACTTGGTCGTGCGGTAACGGGTACGATGCTTGTTGCAGCAATGAAAGAAGATGATGTGAATATCTGGGGGGATGGTTCAACTTTCAAAGGTAACGATATTGAGCGTTTTTATCGTTATGGTTTATTAACCAACCCAAATTTAAAAATTTACAAACCATGGTTAGATCAACAATTCATTGATGAGTTGGGCGGTCGTTTTGAAATGTCACAATTCTTAATCGCAAATGGTTTTGACTACAAAATGTCGGTAGAAAAAGCGTATTCAACTGATTCTAATATGTTAGGTGCGACACACGAAGCGAAAGACTTAGAAGAATTAAGCACCGGCATCAAAATTGTAAAACCAATTATGGGCGTAGCATTTTGGGATGAAAATGTTGAAGTGAAACCAGAAGTAGTCACCGTTCGTTTTGAAGAAGGTGTGCCGGTTGCATTGAATGGTAAAACCTTTGATAACGTGGTGGATCTTTTCTTAGAAGCAAATCGCATTGGTGGACGCCATGGTTTGGGCATGTCAGACCAAATTGAAAACCGTATCATCGAAGCAAAATCACGTGGTATTTATGAGGCACCGGGTATGGCATTATTCCATATCGCTTATGAACGTTTAGTGACTGGTATTCACAATGAAGATACCATTGAACAATATCGTATCAACGGTTTACGTTTAGGCCGTTTGTTATACCAAGGTCGTTGGTTTGATCCTCAAGCATTAATGTTACGTGAAACAGCACAACGTTGGGTCGCTCGTGCGATTACAGGGGAAGTGACATTAGAACTTCGTCGCGGTAATGACTACTCAATCTTAAATACTGAATCACCAAACTTAACTTATGCGGCAGAACGTTTAAGTATGGAAAAAGTGGAAAATGCACCATTTGATCCAATCGATCGTATCGGCCAATTAACTATGCGTAACTTAGACGTAGCAGATACACGTGGAAAATTAAGTATCTATTCTCAAGTTGGTTTGTTAACCGCAGGGAAAGATTCTGTTTTACCGCAATTAGGTAAAAAATAATATTTTAAATTCCTAACAAAAGTGCGGTCGATTTTGATTTGACCGCACTTTTACTTTTCTAAATATTCATTTCTTGAAATAGATTTAATTTATCTGGCACGAGATAAACGTGATCACCAATTTTATACTGCGAATTGAGATAGTTTTCTTTGGTAAGAATCACCTCAATCGGTTGTTCTGTTTGCGAACTTTCTACTTCAATTCTAACGATAAAACCAATGGCATTAATATGACGAATCAAGCCACTCGCTAAGGCATTATGTGCTTCACGAGAGAGCGTCAGTTCGTAAGGGCGAATATAAGCCGTTGCAGATTGGTTATTGACCGCATTCGTCGCATTGCTATGTGTTTGTAAATTATGAGCAAATTCACCAATGACTAAATTGCCTTGATCAATATGTCCGTGGAACACATTAACATCTCCCACAAATTGTGTGACGAAAGGGGTTTGCGGTGAATGATAGATTTGACTCGGTTCATCAATTTGTTCCACTTGACCTTTATTCATCACCACGATGCGATCAGACATATCTAATGCTTCATCTTGATCATGGGTAACGAAAATACTGGTAACATTGAGTTCATGTTGCAATTCTCGTAGCCAACGGCGTAATTCTTTACGAACTTGAGCATCCAATGCTCCAAAGGGTTCATCAAGTAGCAAGACTTTTGGTTGAACAGCAAGGGAGCGAGCTAAGGCTATACGTTGTTTTTGTCCACCGGAAAGTTGATTAGGGTAGCGATCGGCTAGCCATTCAAGTTTTACTAGCTTTAAAAGTGCGGTCACTTTTTCGTGAATTTCTGCTGCTGAGGGACGTTCTCTACGAGGTTTTACCGTTAAGCCAAAAGCGACATTGTCAAAGACGGTCATATTTTGAAACAGTGCATAATGCTGAAACACAAAACCCACACCCCGTTCTGCGGCGGAAACTCGGGTCACCTCTTTTTCTCCAAACAAAATTCGTCCGCTATCGGCAAATTCCAATCCGGCAATAATGCGTAGTAGGGTTGTTTTTCCACAACCACTTGGTCCAAGCAATGCGGTTAGCTGGTTTTCCGGAAAGCTGAGATTGATATCTTTCAATGCATGAAATTGTCCAAAGTGTTTGTTTAGGTGCTGGATTTTAATTGTCATTTATTGTGTTCCTGTTGTTATTCTTGGATTTTTCTTTTTTCCACATATCTCACTATATTTTGCAATCCCAGTGTTCCCACGGCGATTAATGCCAATAAACTGGCACAAGCAAATGCAGCAACAAATTGATATTCGTTGTAACTAATTTCTACATAAAGTGGGATGGTATTGGTCAGACCGCGGATATGCCCAGATACGACGCTTACGGCACCGAATTCGCCCATTGCACGAGCGTTACTTAAAATTACCCCATAAATTAATGCCCATTTTATTTTAGGGAGAGTGACATGCCAGAAAAGTTGCCAAGTGGATGCACCTAAAATTAATGCAGCTTGTTCCTCACTTGTACCTTGTGCTGACATGGTTGGAATTAATGATTTAGCAATAAGTGGAAAGGTAACGAATAAGGTAACGATAACAATGCTTGGTGTGGCGAACATAAAACGAATATGGTGTTCTGCAAGCCATGCCCCCAAAAGGCCATCTAAGCCGAACAGTAGCAAGAACATTAACCCTACAACCACCGGTGAAATGGAAAAGGGAAGATCGAGCAGAGCGGTTAATAGGCTTTTGCCCTTAAAGTCAAAGTAGGCGATTGCCCAAGCCATGACGATGCCGATAAATATATTAATGGGTAATACTATTAATGAGACTTTTATGGTGAGCCAAATAGCTGCCAAGGCTTCCGGATCTTGTAAGGCGGTTAAAAATAATGCCAGCCCTTGTTCAAGGGCATAGTAAAACACGGTGAATAGTGGTAGTAATAACACGAGGGTAAAAAAGCATAGAGCAAGTGCAATTAGGCTCCACTTTTGCCAACCTTGGGTTTCCATAAATACCTCTTATCGGATCGGGCTAATGCGTTTGGATACAGACCATTGCGCTAAGTTAATGAATAAAATTAATA